>NZ_JBEXEV010000007.1:0-205178 GCF_040606435.1 Micromonospora sp. NPDC005413 | reverse complement strand
CGCGTCGATCTAGGGAGAATCGTTGTTGGTGGATCTCCTTCCACAGCGATTCTCCCTAGATCGACGCCTGCGGGGGAGGGGGAGGGGGAGGGGGAGGGGGAGGGCGGTCAGGGCAGTGGGCAGGCTTCCCGCCAGGCGTCGAGCGTGCGGTCCTTGCGGATGGACGCGAAGCCGTAGCCGACGGTGGTCACACAGAAGTCGTCGGTCGAGCCGGCGTACTCGACGTGGAAGACCGGCTTGCCGGCGTCGGCGAACGGCAGCAGCTTGGCGCACTGCCCCAGCCGGACACACTCCTCGTTGACCGCGAAGTCGAAGTCCGGTGCCAGCGCGGCGAGCTGCGGCACGTCGTTGACCAGCCCGGGGGAAAGGCTCAGCGAGCGGGCCAGCTCGGCCAGGCGGCGGTTGAACAGCAGTTGGTCGTCGAAGTCGAGCGGGAAACCGGTGCGAGACGCGTACCCGTCGGCGTCGGCGAGCGCCACCGCGCCGAAGCCCTTGCCCCGGCAGAGCCGGAACCGGTCGGCCAGCACCGGCTCGAGCGCGTCCCAGCCCCGGACGTCCAGCCACCGGCTGTCGGGCCGACGCCCGGCCGAGCCCTGTACGACATTCGGGAACCGGCTCGCGTCCGGGTCTGCGGAGCGGACCGACCCGACGTGCACCTGGCAGATCAGTCGGCGGTCCCGGGAGCGCAGCTCGGCGGTCTGCGCGGCGGTGGTGGCCACCGGGTCGAGCAGGAAGACATCCGCGTCCACCGCCGGATCGAGCGGGCCGCTGAGCTGCCACTGCCACTGCCAGTGGCGGGCCTGCGTGGCCGGCCACGCTGTGGGCGCGCCGGGCGCGGTCAGCTCGGCGCGACACCCGTACGCCGGCACCACCAGGACGAGTGCGACGCCGGCCGACAGGATGCGGCGCAGTGGGCGTACGGCGGCGCGTCGCCGCGGCCGGATCCGCATCGGCAGCTCCCGGGTCGCGGGCGGCCCGTCGCCGCCCTCACCGGTACGCCGTCGCCCCCACGCTCCGGCCCGACGTACCTCACCGGGTCAAACGAGCGCGGGGGCGTGAACGACGCGCGGTCAGCGCGGCGCCGCGAAGACCTGCGTCCAGTACGGTCCGTTGCTGCTGGCGATGCCGACGCCGATCTCGGTGAACGCGCAGTTCAGGATGTTGGCCCGGTGGCCGGAGCTGTTCATCCAGGCGTCCATCACCGCAGCCGGGGTCTTCTGGTTCCAGGCCACGTTTTCGCCGTACGTGCGCCAGGCGTAGCCGACGCGGTCCAGCCGTACCCCGCTGTCACTGCCGTCGCTGCCGGTGTGCGACATCTTCCGGTGGTCGGCCTGATCCTGGCTGTGCCGCTGCGCGGCGGTCATCAGCTTGCTGTCGATGCTCAACGCCTTGCAGCCGGCCTTGGTCCGCTCGGCGTTGACCAGATTCACCACCTCGCGGGCCTGTGCGCTGACGGTGCCGCTGGAGCCCGAGCCGGTGGTGGTACTCGGCGCGCTGGTGCGCGTGGCACTGCGTCGCGACGCGGCGGTGGTCCGCGACGCCGCCGGGGTGGGCTTGACAACCTTGCTCGGCTGCGCCGAACTGGGTGTGGCTGACGGGGAGGGTGCGGCGAGGGTGTCGAGGGCGGGCTCCTCGGTCGGTACCGCCGGCGCGGCGTAGGTGTCGTCGACGGCCGTCCGCTGACTGGCCCCGTCATCACCGCCGGGCAGCGCGAGTGCGCCGACGCCGAAGCTCACCACGAGGGTTGCCGCCGCGGCGGCGCCGCCGATCATCAGTGGCCGGCGCCAGCGGCGCGGGGAGCGGTGCCGCCCGTCGCCGGGCTGGCCGGTAGCGGCGGCACCGGCCCGCCAGCCATCGGTGGTCGCCGCGTCAACGTCGGTACGCCAGCCGCCGGTGGTCGCCGCGTCAACGTCGGTACGCCAGCCGCCGGTGGTGTCCTCGACCGGGCGGCTGTTGCCCCAGTTGCCGGTCTCGCCATCCGGCTGGTGGGCCGGCCAGGCGGCGGTCGGGGCGTCGGACGACCCGGCGAAGGGCGCCAGGTCCGGCTGCCCGCCGGAGGTGGGCTGCTCCCGGTGCCCCTCGTCGACGGGCTGGTCGGGGTCGTCGCCGAACAGGTAGGACGAGCGGGGTTCCGGGCGGTCCCTCAGCCAGTCCGGCTCGTCGGTCGGCCGGCCAGCGCGCCGGGGTGCGCCGTTCGGGTCCATCGGGTCGGTCCAGCCGTACACGCCTGTGCCTCCAAGGGGTCGATTGTTGGCCGGGCTGACGCTACGGTCCGGTCGTCGACCCCGGCAACGTGGCTAAGGAAGAGTTAAGGGGAGGTCTGACGTCTGAGGGAGTACTTTCGAGATTCTGGGCGTACAGTAAAGGTGTCCGGACAGAGCGTGTCCGTGCCTTGCGGCAACCCCCCGACAAGTGGACAGGTCGACGTAGAGATGATCTACGGCCTGCGAGAACTTGACGAAGGAGGGGTTTGCGGCTCAATATATAGGTGTCGCCAGTCGCGCCCGGTCATGCCCAGATACAGCCTGGAATGACAGCCGCGTACAAATTGGGCGCGCGTTGGCCGGCCTTTCCGGCAGCGCATATCAAGGAGTCAGCATGGCGAAGGCCCTCTACGGCCACGTAGGTGCAGCGCCCGACCGGCGTCTGCTCGACGAGGTCACCCGACTGCGTGCCAGGGTTCAGGCACTGGAGTTCGAGATCACGCGTCTGCGTGCCGACAATGATCGGCTCGCGGCGGCTGCGGCGGAGGCGGACGATCTGCTCCGTCTGGCCGAGCCGGCGCTGACCTGATCTCCCCGTCGAAAAACTGAATCGCACCATTGCAAAAATGCGCGCCGACACCTCTGTGCCGGCGCGCAACGCTGTCCGGCTCCTTTCGTCGCCGACGATTTACGATCTTGCGGTCGGTCGCGCTGGAACCGTGCCTGAGGTTTCCGGAAAGCACGTCGGCGGATAAGCCGATCATGAACGACCCTTGTCTTTGTCGCGACCGCTGGAACAACAGCGCGGTCGCGTCCCGCGCCTTCGACGCACGCGGCCCGGGGCGGGTCGCGTGCCGGCCCGCTCCCTCCACCGGGTTAGTCTGCGAGTTCACCCAGGTCCCCACAGCCGGCGACGGTACGGCGGCCACCGGACGAGGATCGAGAAGGTGTATCTCAAGAGCCTGACGGTGAAGGGGTTCAAATCCTTCGCCTCCGCCACGACGTTGAAGCTGGAGCCCGGGATCACCTGCGTGGTGGGCCCGAACGGCTCCGGCAAGTCCAACGTCGTCGACGCCATCGCCTGGGTCCTCGGCGAGCAGGGCGCCAAGGCTCTCCGCGGCGGCAAGATGGAGGACGTCATCTTCGCCGGCACCGCCGGCCGGGCACCGCTGGGTCGCGCCGAGGTCACCCTCACCATCGACAACACCGACGGCGCGCTGCCCATCGAGTACACCGAGGTCTCCATCACCCGCCGGATGTTCCGCTCCGGCGAGAGTGAGTACGAGATCAACGGCAACTCCTGCCGGTTGCTCGACATCCAGGAGCTGCTGTCCGACTCCGGCATCGGCCGGGAGATGCACATCATCGTCGGGCAGGGCCGACTCGACGGCATGCTGCACGCCAAGCCGGAGGACCGCCGGGCGTTCATCGAGGAGGCCGCCGGCGTCCTCAAGCACCGCAAGCGCAAGGAAAAGGCCCTGCGCAAGCTCGACGCGATGCAGATCAACCTCAACCGCCTCACCGACCTGACCGCCGAGCTGCGCCGCCAGCTCAAGCCGCTGGGCCGGCAGGCGGAGGTGGCCCGGCGCGCCGCCGCCATCCAGGCCAACCTGCGCGACGCCCGGCTGCGCCTGCTCGCCGACGACCTGGCCACCCTGCGGACCACCCTCGACCGGGAGATCGCCGACGAGACGGCGCTGCGGGATCGGCGCGAGCAGTTTGAGGGCGAGCACGCCGAGGTGCAGGGCCGGCTCGGCGAGCTGGAGGCCGCGCTGGCCGAGGACGCTCCACTGCTCGCCGCCGCCCAGGACACCTGGTACAAGCTGTCCGCACTGCAGGAACGCTTCCGCTCGATCGAGCAGTTGGCCCGGGAGCGGCTGCGGCACCTCAGCGCCAGCGGCGACGACGAGCGACCCGGCCGCGACCCGGACCAGCTGGAGGCCGAGGCGGAACGCGTCCGCGAGCAGGAGGAGGAGCTGCGCGCGGCGCTCACCGACGATCAGGTCCGGCTGGCTGAGGCGGTCGAGCACCGCCAGGAACTGGAGCGGCAGCTCGCCGCAGCCGAGCGGGAGTTGGTCGCCGCGGCCAAGGCCATCGCTGACCGCCGGGAGGGGATGGCCCGCCTCACCGGCCAGGTCAACTCCGCCCGGGCCCGGACCACCAGCGCCGGCGAGGAGATCGAACGCCTCGCCGTCGCGCACGCCGACGCACTGGGCCGCGCCGAGCAGGCGCAGGCCGACCTGGACGCGGTCGCCGCCCAGTCCACCGAGGCCGACCGGGACAACGCGGACCTGGACGCCCGGCACGCCGAGGCGGTCGCCGTGCAGGAGCGGGCGCAGGCCACCGTTCGATCCCTGGCCGACACCGAGCGGGCAGCGGAGAAGGATGCCGCCAGCTGGGAGGCCCGGGAGGAGGCGCTGGCACTGGGTCTGCGGCGCAAGGACGGCGCGGGGGCGCTGCTCGCCCGCGCCGGCGACGTGCCTGGCCTGCTCGGCAGCCTCGCCGGGCTGCTCACCGTCGCACCGGGCCACGAGGCCGCGCTGGCCGCTGCGCTCGGCGGCCTCGCCGACGCGGTCGCCGTCAGCGGGGTGGACGAGGCCGTCGAGGCGATGCGGCTGCTGAAGATCTCCGACGCCGGCCGGGCCGGCCTGCTGGTCGGCAGCCCGGCGGGGCCCGGCATGACCGGCTCGGCCGACGCGCTGCGCCCGAAGCTGCCCGACGACGCCCGGTGGGCCCCCGATCTGGTGGAATGCAGCGCAGAGCTGCGTCCAGCGGTGCACCGGGCGCTGCGTGACGTGGCGCTCGTCGACGATCTCGCCGCCGCCGCCGAGGTGGTCGCCAGCAACCCGGAGCTGCGGGCGGTCACCCCGGACGGTGACGTGGTCGGGGCGTACGCGGCGGCTGGCGGGTCGGCCAAGGCTCCCAGCTACATCGAGGTGCAGGCGGCCGTCGAGGAGGCCCGCACCAACCGGCTCACCGCCGAGCGCGCTGGCGCGGAGCTGCGTGACCAGCTCGTCGAGGCGCGCGCCGAGGTGGCCGCCGCCAAGGAGGCCGTGCAGCACGCCGCCGCAGAAAAGCGTGAGGCGGAGAGCCACCGCAACGCCGCTGCCCGTCGGCTGGCCGAGTTGGGCGCGGCGGCCCGCTCCGCGAAGGCGGAGACCGACCGCCTCGGCGAATCCCGGGCCCGCGCTGAGGCGGCCCGGCAGCGGGACCTCACCACGCTCGACGAGTTGGAGGAGCGGCTGCGGCTGGCCGAGGAGACCCCGGTCGATGCCGAGCCCTCCGCCGAGGAGCGGGACCAGCTCGCCGCCATGGTGCCGCAGGCCCGGCAGAACGAGATGGAGGTCCGGCTCGCGGTGCGTACCGCCGAGGAGCGTGTCTCCTCGATCGCAGGCCGGGCCGACTCACTGACCCGGCAGGCCACCGCGGAGCGGGCCGCCCGGGAACGCGCCGCGGCCCGACGGGCCGCGCGCACCCGGGGCGCGGCCATCGCCCGGGCCGTCGCCGGCGGCGCCCGGGAGGCGCTCACCCGGCTCACCACCTCGATCGCGACGGCCGAGGAGCACCGCGACGCGGTCGCGCTGGAACGCGCCGCCCGCGAGGCCGAGCTCCAGGAGGTACGCGGGGCAGCCAAGCGCCTCGGCGCGGAGTTGGAGCGGCTGACCAGCCAGGTACACCGCGACGAGGTCGCCCGGGCCGAGCAACGGTTGCGCATCGAGCAACTGGAGGCGAAGGCTGCCGAGGACTTCGGTTTGGACGTGGAGACCCTGGTCGCCGAGTACGGCCCCACTCAGCCCGTCCCGCCGACCCAGGTCGACGTCGCGACGGCGGAACGCGACGGCCTGCCGGTGCCCGAACCGGTCCGCTACGAACGGCCGGTGCAGGAGAAACGGGCCGCAAAGGCGGAACGGGAACTGACCCTGCTCGGCAAGGTCAACCCGCTCGCGCTGGAGGAGTTCGCCGCGCTGGAGGAGCGCTACAAGTTCCTCTCCGAGCAGTTGGAGGACCTCAAGGCCACCCGTCGTGACCTGCTCACCGTGGTCAAGGACGTGGACGAGCGGATCCTGGAGGTCTTCGCCAGCGCATTCGAGGACACTGCGCGTGAGTTCGAGCAGGTGTTCACCGTGCTCTTCCCCGGCGGCGAGGGTCGGCTGATCCTCACCGACCCCGACGACCTGCTCACCACCGGCGTCGAGGTGGAAGCCCGCCCGCCGGGCAAGAAGATCAAGCGGCTGTCCCTGCTCTCCGGTGGCGAGCGATCGCTGACCTCGGTGGCCATGCTGGTCGCGATCTTCCGCGCCCGGCCCAGCCCGTTCTACATCATGGACGAGGTGGAGGCGGCCCTCGACGACGTGAACCTGGGCCGGCTGATCATGTTGCTGGCACAGTTGCGGGAGAAGAGTCAGCTGATCGTCATCACGCACCAGAAGCGGACGATGGAGATCGCCGACGCGCTCTACGGAGTGACCATGCGCAGTGGGGTCACCCAGGTGATCAGCCAACGGCTCAACCGGGCCGACGAGGACGACCAGCGGCACGGCCGCGGCGAGGAGAACGGGTAGTGGCTCGGGAACGCGCGACGGCGCTCCTGCTGGACTTCGACGGCGTACTGCGCCGGTGGGATCCGGCGGTGGCCGCCGGTGTCGAGCGGGAGTACGGCCTGTCCGAGGGGGTGCTCGGCGAGATCGCCATGCAGTGGGGCCGACTCCAGCCGGTGCTCACCGGCCAGGTCAGCCACGCCGACTGGGTGAGCAGCGTGGCCGAGGCGCTGGCCGCGCCGGCCGGCGGACCGGACCGGGCCCGGGCGGCGGTGGAGCAGTGGCAGCGCTACCGGGGTGAGGTGGACACCGAGGTGCTCGACTTCGTCCGGGAGGTACGCGCCGCCGGGATCAAGGTCGGCCTGGCCACCAACGCCACCGACGTGCTCGACGCCGACCTGGCCGAGCTCGGGCTGGCCGACGAGCTGGACGTGGTGGTCAACTCCTCGGCGGTCGGCGTACACAAGCCCGCCCCGGAGTACTTCCAGGCCGCCTGCGTGGCGCTGAGAACCCTGCCGGCCAAGGTGCTCTTCGTCGACGACGAGGACTGGGCCGTACGAGGTGCCCGGTCCGCCGGGCTGTCGGCGCACCGCTGGGGCGGCCACGGCGACCTCCGCTACCTGCGGGCGGCTCTGGGCTACTGAGCCCGCCGTCAGTCGCCGGTGACGCCGTCGATCCGCTCGCGGATCAGGTCGGCGTGCCCGTTGTGCCGGGCGTACTCCTCGATCATGTGCACGTACGTCCAGCGCAGGCTGAAGGTGCGGTTTCCGTCGCTGCGGGTCAGCTGGAACGTCTCGTCCAGGGATCGTCCCGCGGTCGCGGCCCGGGCCGCCTCGACCTCGGCCCGGAAGGTGGCGAAGGCGGCCTCCGGGTCGGCGTCGGCGGCGGCGTGGAAGTCGGCGTCGTTGTCGGTGTCGTAGTCGAACAGGTCGGGCAGGACCTCGCCCGCGAAGCGCTGGCGGAACCAGGACCGCTCCACGTCGGTCATGTGCAGGACCAGCCCGAGCAGGCTCAGGCTGGACGGCTCGACGCTCGCCGTGCGCAACTGCTCGGCGGTCAGGCCGGCGCACTTCTGCAGCAGGGTTTCGCGGTGATAGTCGAGCCAGCCCTCGAGCATGGTGCGCTCGTCACCGACGAGGGGCTCGGGTGTCCGGTCGATCTCCGGTGCTCTCCATGTCGTCATCCGGTCATCCTGCGGTCCGGGTACGACAGTCGCGACCGGATTTCAGGGCACCACGACGACGGGCCAGCGGCCGGTGCGGACCAGGCGGGTGGCGACCGAGCCGACCAGCCGGTGACCGGCCTGCTCGGAAGCGCCCACGACCACCATGTCGGCCTGGAACTCGTCGGCCGCCGCGCACAGTTCGCCGTACGCGTCGCCGCGCCGGTTGAGGAAGGTCACCCGCAGGCCCAGCTCCTCAGCCCCACGCCGGCACTCCCGACGCAGCTCGTCGGCCAACTCGTCGTGGGTGCGCTGGACAGCGCCGGCGTCCATTCCGGGAACCAGGGCGGTCAGCCCGCTCGCCGAGCTGACGAAGACCACGACCAGGGCGGCGCCCTGTCGGCGGGCCAGGCCCGCGGCGTAGGAGCCGGCCCGCTCGGAGGTTCGGGTGCCGTCGACGCCGACCATGATCACCCGAGGGCCGTCCGTGCCGCGCTCGAAGGGCAGCGGTCGGGTTCGGGGGCCGTACTCCTCGCGGTCCGGTGCTCCCACACTCATGGCGCTACCTCACCTCTGCTCGCCGGTACGGACCACCGCTGCGCCAGCGCCGGCAGCGACGGTCGATTCCCGCTCGACCTCGTCGGAAACCGGATTGCTGTTGTGCTGCCGCAGCGGCACCTCCTTGATGAAGCTCACCGCGATCAGCGCGATCAGCGCGAAGGGGGCGGCGGCCAGGAAGATGTCACCCGCGCCGTGACCGTACGCGCTCTCCACCACTGCCCGGATCGGGCCGGGCAGGGTGTGCACGTCGGGCAGGACACCACCGCTGCCCGAGCCGGACGCGGGGATGCCGAGCCGGGCCAGGCCCTCTGACGTGTAGCCCGTGACCTTGTGGGCGAGCACAGCTCCGAGCGCGGAGACGCCGATCGCGCCGCCCAGGCTGCGGAAGAACGCCACCACCGAGCTGGCCGCGCCGAGCTCGTGCGTGCCGACGGTGTTCTGCACGGCGAGGACCAGGTTCTGCATGGTCATGCCCAGGCCGATGCCGACCAGCGCCATGTAGACGCTGAGCAGGGTGAAGCTGGTGTCAGCCCGGAGCGTGCCCATCAGCGCGAAGCCGATGGTGAGCAGCGCCGTACCGACCACCAGGAACCGCTTCCAGCGGCCGGTCCTGGTGATGATTCGACCGCTCAGCGTGGAGGAGACCAGCAGACCGAGGATCATCGGCAGGGTCATGAGGCCGGACATGGTCGGGCTCTGCCCGCGGCTGATCTGGAAGTACTGGCCGAGGAAGACCGAGGCGCCGAACATTCCGACGCCGACCGCGATGCTGGCGACGACGGCCAGGGTGATGGTGCGGTTGCGGAACAGGCGCGGCGGGATCATCGGCTCGGCGGCACGGGTCTCCACCCGGATCGCCAGCGCGCCGAGCATCAGGGCGCCGATCACCATGACGACGGACTGCCAGGAACCCCAGTCGAACTGGTTGCCCGCGAGCGAGACCCAGATCAGCAGCAACGAGACGGCTGCGGTGATCAGGGTGGCGCCCCACCAGTCGATCTGCGCCTTCCGCTTGACCACCGGCAGGTGCAGGGTCTTCTGGAGCACGACCAGCGCGGCGATGGCGAAGGGCACGCCGACGTAGAAGCACCAGCGCCAGCCGAGCCACGAGGTGTCGACGATCACACCGCCGATCAGCGGGCCGCCGATGGTGCCGACGGCCATCACGGCGCCGAGGTAGCCGCTGTAGCGGCCCCGCTCGCGCGGCGCGATCATCGTCGCCATGATCACCTGGGCCAGTGCGGTGAGACCGCCGGCGCCGATGCCCTGGAGCACCCGGCAGGCGATCAGTTCACTGGTGCCCTGCGCGGCACCGGCCAGCACCGAGCCCAGTACGTAGATTCCCAGGGAGAGCTGAACCAGCATCTTCTTGCTGGTCAGGTCGGCGAGCTTGCCCCAGATGGGGGTGGTCGCGGTGGTCGCGAGCAGGGCCGAGGTGACCACCCAGGTGTACGCGGACTGGCCGCCGTGCAGTTCCGTGATGATCCTCGGCAGCGCGTTCGAGACGACCGTGGAGGAGAGGATCGCGACGAACATGCCCAGCAGCAGACCGGAGAGGGCCTCCAGGATCTGCCGGTGGGTCATGTCGACGCCGGTCGCCCGGGTGGGCGCTGTCGCCTGGCTCATCGTTGCTGCCTCCGAGTGGAGTCGAGGTGGGAAAGGTGAGGCTGCTGTGGCAACCGTCTGAAGTTGCCTGGAGCAACTATGTGCCTTGGTTGCCTCAAGCAACAACTTGTCCGAGGGAAGGATCATTCCGCCTCGGCGGGGTCATTTCCGGGTGTCGTTGAACCGGCCGAGAAGCCGGGCGAACTCCTCGACGTCCCGGGTCGGCCAGTCGTTCAGAGTGCGCAGGAACTCGCCCACCCGGGCGGACCGGGCGGCATCGAACCGGCGCTGGCCCTCCTCGGTGAACCTGATCTGCGCGGCCCGCCGATCGCTCGGATCGGGGTCGCGGCGGACCAGGCCGAGCGCCTCCAACCCGTTGATCTGCCGGCTCAGCGTCCCCTTGCCCACGCCGAGCCGCGCCGCCAACTCCGTCAACCGGATCGACCCACTCCGGCGCAGCCAGAGCAGCAGCCCGTAGGTGTTCGGTTCGAGGTTCGGGTGCACCTCGCGGCCGATCTCCCAGGAAACCGCGCGACCACGGCGCAGCAGAGCGGTCAGTTCGTGCTCGACCGCCCGGATCGGCTCCGGCAGGTGCTCGTCCACGGGCTCAGACTACGGCCGGGTCGGCTCAGACGTCGCGGGAGAGCCGGCGGCTCATCACCGGGCGTAGGTGGCCATCCTTCGTGGTGCCCTCGATGGTCACGTCGGCCCCGCGGCCCTGGTGGGTCAGGGTGGCGACCGCGTTGCCGAAGTAGGGGCCGGCCAGCTTGCGCCAGCGCACCCCCGGTCGCCGCACACCCGCCGCGCGGGCGAGCGCCCGGGTGGCACCGGCCGGGCCGGGCGACCAACCCAGCCGCATCAGCGGACGGATGCCGGCCGGCACCTGGTTGTGAATCGGCGAACAGGTGAGCTGATGCACAGGGGTGACCACCGCCGGGTCGGCGAACCGGGCCCGGGCCACGTACGAGTGGTGCACGTCCCCGGAGAGCACGCTGATCGACGCCGGTGGGGCGTACGCCGGACCGGCGCCGACCCGCGCACCGGACTGCCCCGGGGTGCCGGTGCCGATCCGGGCGAAGGTCTCCGCGAGCGCCTCGAAGGAACGCCGGAACGCCGCCCAGTGCTCCAGGTCCAGTGCGCGGCGCAGCTTCTCCGCCCCGCGTGCGACCCAGGGTCGGCGCGAGTCGGCCAGCTTCTCGTTCCACGCCTCGATGTGATGGATGCCCTGGGGCAGCAGCCAGGGCAGCGAGGCACCGACCACCAGGTGGTCGTAGACCCCGTGCGCCTGGTCGAGGAACCAGGACCACTCGCCGGGCGGCAGCATGGCCCGACTGCCCCCATCGAGCACCCGGCTGCACCGGTTGTCCAGCATGACCAGCCGGGTCCGGCCCAGGTCCAGTGCGTAGCTCCACTGGTACTGCACCGCACGCCAGCGTTCGGTGTCGTGCGCCAGGTCCGACTCCTGGTCGACCCGGTGCCCGAACTCGCGCAGCACGCTGGTGGCGTCCTCGGCGGCGGCGACCTTGCTGAAGACCGGGTCGGCGGCGATCTCGTCGGGGGAGAGGTTGCCCAGATGCTGGTAGACCCAGTACGAGGCGAGCCCGCTGCCGATCCGCTCCTGCCACCACGGCTGTTCGCGCACGTCGGCACGCCACGCCGCGGAGGTGTTCCAGTCGTCGATGATCTCGTGGTCGTCGAAGATCATCACGCTGGGCACGGTGGAGAGCAGCCAGCGGATCTCCGGATCACGCCAGGACTCCAGGTAGAGCTTGGTGTACTCGTCGAAACTGACCACCTGGTCGGCCGGGGCACCCTTTGGACGCCGCCTGCGTCGACGCAGCAGCCGGCGCACCGTGGGCGAGGTCACATCAGCGTAGACCTGGTCACCGAGCAGCACCAGCAGGTCAGGCAGTGCGTTCGACTCCGGGTCGGCCATCAACCGCCGGGCGTACGCGTCCAGCGCGTCCGGCGGCAGCTTTCGGGTCGTGGAGTGCTGGGTGGTCTCCCGGCACGAGCCGAAGATCAGGTTGACCGGCTGGTCCCGGTCGTCGGCGGCCCGGGTGCGGATCACGCTCGGCGGGAAGCCGCTGCTCGGCACCGGCCAGACCATCTCGTCGTCGACCAGCACCTCGTAGGTGGTCTCGCTGTCCGGAGTGAGTCCCTCCACCACCACGAGGGCGTAGTGGTGGTCGTACGCCGAGAAGGTGGGTGCGGTGCCGGTGGCGCCGCTGGCGGTGCGGACGGTGACCACGGCGGGTGCGGCCGTCTCGACCCAGATGGTCGCCCGGGTGTCCACCACTCGCCGCAGGAGTGGGCCGATGAGCAGGTGTGCGGCGGGCATGCGGCCGAGCCTACCGCCGGTTCCTGGCACCGGGCCGGGTGCGGTGGCTGGGACGCCGCCGCCCGCATCTGACAGGATTCCGGCATGGCCGAATATCTCGTCCTCGCTCTGGTCCTGCTCGGTGTGCTGATCGCCGGCACAGTCGGGCTGGTCGTGCCGCGATTGCGGCGGCGGCCCGCGCCTCCGCTGCCACGCACCGAGGTCGACACCAGAGCTGAGGAAGATCTCGCCGGCCCGCCGGTCGAGGCACCGGAGTCCGATCTGTCCACCGGCGTCCTGGTCGAGCCTCCGCCGGTGCTTGAGGCACCCGTGGAGGTGCCCGAGCCGACCGCCGGGCGGCTGGTCCGGCTCCGCTCGCGGCTGTCCCGCTCGCAGAACGTCTTCGGCAAGGGCCTGCTCGGTCTGCTCGCCCGCGACCATCTCGACGAGGACGTCTGGGAGGAGATCGAGGACAGCCTGATCACCGCCGACGTCGGCGTCGACGCCACCCGGGACATCGTCGACCGGCTGCGCGAGCGCACCCTGGTGCTCGGCACCCGCTCGGCCTCCGAGCTGCGCGCACTGCTCGCCGCCGAGTTGGTCAACGCGCTAGACCCGAGCCTGGACAGGTCGTTGCGGACCGCCCCGAAGGACGGCGTGCCGGCGGTGGTCCTGGTCGTCGGCGTCAACGGTGCCGGCAAGACCACCACCTGCGGCAAGATCGCCCGGGTGCTGGTGGCTGACGGCCGTAGCGTGCTGCTCGGCGCGGCGGATACCTTCCGGGCCGCCGCCGCCGACCAGCTGGAGACCTGGGGCTCGCGCGTCGGCGCGGAGACCGTCCGTGGGCCCGAGGCCGCTGACCCGGCCAGCGTCGCCTTCGACGCGGTCAAGCGCGGCATCGACACCGGCGTGGACACCGTGCTCATCGACACCGCCGGCCGCCTGCAGAACAAGGTCGGCCTGATGGACGAGCTGGGCAAGGTCAAGCGGGTGGTGGAGAAGCAGGGCCCGATCGACGAGACACTGCTCATCCTGGACGCCACAACAGGGCAGAACGGCCTGGAGCAGGCCCGGGTCTTCACCGAGGTGGTCAACGTGACCGGCGTGGTGCTGACCAAGCTCGACGGCACCGCCAAGGGTGGCATCGTCATCGCCGTGCAGCGCAAGCTCGGCATCCCCGTGAAGCTGGTCGGCCTCGGCGAAGGCAAGGACGACCTGGCCCCGTTCGACCCGGCGCAGTTCGTTGACGCGTTGCTGGGGACCGAGGCCACCGGACGGGACGCGTAGTCTCGGGTGACCAGTGACAACCGCGCGTACGCGGGCTGGCGCGACCCCGGCCACCCTTCGCAGCGCCTCGGGAGACCGTACGTGACTTCGCAGGAGATCCCGCTGCACGGCGGCAACGTGAGCACCGTTGTCCGTGTCGGCGACACGGTCCGCCGCAATGCCGGGCCGTGGACACCGTCCGTGCACGCCCTGCTGCGGCACCTGGAGTACGTGGGGTTCACCGGCGCCCCCCGAGCACTCGGCATGGACGAGCGCAACCGTGAGGTGCTGTCGTACCTGGAGGGGGAGTGCGGAGAATATCCGCTCGCCCCGCACTGGGTGACCGACGAGGCGCTGGTCACCGTCGCCACCATGCTGCGGATGTTCCACGACGCGCAGTACGGCTTCACCCCGCCGCCGGGGGCGGTGTGGCGCTCGTTCGGGCCCCCACCACCGGACACCGAGGTGATCTGCCACCACGACGCCGCGCCGCACAACGTGATCTGGCGGCCGGACGGCACCCTCGGGCTGATCGACTTCGACCTCGCCTCGCCGGGTGCCCGGATCTACGACGTGGCGTACGCGGCCTGGACCTGGGTGCCCATCTTCGCGGACCGGGACTCCATCACGCTGGGCTGGAACCATCCGGACCGGCCGCGCCGACTACGGCTCTTCGCCGACGCGTACGGGCTGATCCCCCGGGACCGGCACCGGCTCATCCGGACCATCCGCAAGCGGATCGTGGACCACGTCGAGGGGATCCGCCGAATGGCCGCCGCCGGTGAGCCGGCGTTCGTCCGGATCGTGCACAAGGGCCACCTGCGCCGTCCGATGCGTGATCTGCGGCTGCTCGACTACGAGCGGCACGCCCTGGAGAACGCCCTCCGCTGAGCGCCTGCCGGTCGATGCGCGGCCAACCCCGGTGAGCGGGTCGGTCGATGCGTATGGCCGGTCGGCCATCGGCGTACGTCGTCTGGCCGATCCACCACCGTCCATGCCGCCCACTGTGCGGACTTCGTGACACGTCCGAAACAACCCGTCACGAAACGGAAACCCGCACGGGACCCTAAGTGAAACAGCCGGCCGCGAAGCTTCCGCGCAACCGGCCTACGGGCGACGCTGCCCCGGAAAGCCGCGAAGGAGGACTTCACCTTTAGGAGGCCAGCGTGCCTGAAGCACCGACGATCGACGGCGCCAATACCGTTTGGCTGCTGGTTTCGACCGCGCTCGTGCTGCTCATGACCCCCGGACTGGCGCTGTTCTATGGCGGCCTCAACCGGGCCAAGGGCGTACTCAACATGATGATGATGAGCTTCTCCGCTATCGGGCTCATCTCTATTCTGTGGTGGTTCTACGGTTTCAGCGTCGCCTTCGGGGCCGACGTGAACGGTTTCTGGGGCGACCCGGGCGCGTACCTCGGCACCAAGACCTTCCTCGCCGAGACCGACCTCTGGGGCGCGACGGCGGAGAACCCCAGCGGCATCGGGGTTCCGCTCTACGTGTTCATGGCCTTCCAGATGGTCTTCGCGGTGATCACCGTCGCGCTGATCAGTGGGGCCATCGCCGACCGGGCCAAGTTCGCCGGCTGGCTGCTGTTCGCCTTCGGCTGGGCCACCCTGGTCTACTTCCCGGTCGCCCACATGGTGTGGGGCGGCGGGATCATCGGCGCTGACATCCACGCACTGGACTTCGCCGGTGGCACCGCGGTGCACATCAACGCCGGTGCGGCGGCCCTGGCCGTGGCTCTGGTGCTCGGCAAGCGGCTCGGTTGGCCGCGCGAGGGCATGAAGCCGCACAACATCCCGCTGGTCGCGCTCGGTGCGGGTCTGCTGTGGTTCGGCTGGTTCGGGTTCAACGCCGGCTCGGAGCTGACCGTCGACTCCGTCGCCGGGCTCGCCTTCATCAACACCCAGCTCGCCACGGCGGCGGCGGTGCTCGGCTGGATCGCGGTCGAGTGGATCAAGGACCGCAAGCCGACCATGGTCGGTGCCTCGTCCGGCGCTGTTGCCGGCCTGGTCGCCATCACCCCGGCCTGTGGTTTCATCGCCCCCTGGGCCGCCGTCCTGCTCGGCATCGTCGCCGGGGTCGTGTGTGCGCTGGCCGTGAGCCTCAAGTACAAGCTCGGCTACGACGACTCCCTCGACGTGGTCGGCGTGCACTTCGTCGGCGGTTGGATCGGGTCGCTCTGGCTCGGTCTCTTCGCCACCAACTCGGTCAACGCCGCGATCGGCGACGTGGTGGGTGCCTCGGACGGTCTCTTCTACGGCGGCGGCGCGACCCAGCTGGGTCGGCAGGCGCTCGCCGGCCTGATCGTCTCCGTATGGTCGTTCGGCATCGCCTGGGTGCTCGCCTTCGTCATCGAGAAGACGATCGGCTTCCGCGTCAAGGGTGAGGCTGAGGCCGACGGCATCGACATCGCCGAGCACGCCGAGAGCAGCTACGACCTGTCACCGGCGGGCGGCGGCACGGGCAGCGCGTTCGCGATGGCCGGCATCGGCACTCCCGGTGGCGGCGCGACGAGTGATGCCAAGCCGGAGGCGGACACCGCCGAGCCGGTCAGCGCGAAGGTCGCCGGTTAACGTTCCTGGGATGGAGGGGTTGGACATGAAGCTGGTGACCGCGGTCATCAAGCCGTACCAACTGGACGCGGTGAAGGAAGCTCTGCACGCCCTCGGGGTGGCCGGGCTGACCGTCAGCGAGGTGCAGGGGTACGGGCGGCAGAAGGGGCACACCGAGGTCTACCGGGGTGCCGAGTACACGGTCGAGTTCCTGCCCAAGATCCGGGTCGAGGTGCTCACCGACGAGATCGACGTGGAAAAGATCGTGGACGCCATCGTCGGTGCTGCCCGGACGGGCAAGATCGGCGACGGCAAGGTCTGGGTCACCGGTGTCGAAGAGGTCGTCCGGGTGCGTACCGGCGAACGCGGCCTCGACGCACTCTGATCCCGGCCACGACCGACATGACCTCGTTGATCAAGAAGAACGCGTCAGGACACGCCGATGACGGTGACGCCAACCTCTTGATCAACGAGGTCGTCGGCGTGCGCGGCGGGGTCGGCGAGGCTGCTCGGCTCGCGCGCGCGGCTGCTTACGACGACTTTCTGCGCGGGTTGCTGCCCGCGCGGGAGGGGGTCGCGCTGATCGCCGTCGGTGGGCTGGGCCGGCGACAGTGCGCGCCGTACGGCGACCTCGACCTGGTTCTGCTGCACGCGGGTGTACCGGGCACGGACGAGTTGGCCGCCTCGGTCTGGTACCCGATCTGGGACGCGGGCCTGCGGCTCGACCATTCGGTACGGACCGTCTCGGAGGCGCTCTCGGTGGCGCAGGACGACGTCAAGGTCGCCCTCGGGCTGCTCGACGCCCGGTTGGTCGTGGGCGACCGGGCGCTGGCCGATTCGCTGATCCGCACCGCCGCCGATCATTGGCGGCGGACCGCCGTCCGCCAGTTGCCCGGCCTGCGGGAGGTCACCGAAGCCCGCTGGCGGGCCCACGGGGAGCTGGCCTTCCTGCTGGAGGGCGACCTCAAGGAGGCCGCCGGCGGTCTGCGCGACGTGGGTCTGCTGCGGGCCATCTCCGCCGCCGGCATCACCGACGCGCTGCGCCCCGCCGTACGCGCCGCTCACCTGCGCCTGCTGGACACCCGGGACGCCCTGCACCAGCAGGTCGGCCGCCGGGTCGACCGGCTGGTCGCACAGGAACGGGACGGAGTGGCCGCGCTGCTCGGTCTTGAGGACGGTGACGCCCTCCTGCGTCGGGTCGCCGGTGACGCCCGCACGGTCAGTCACGCCCTGGATGACGCGTTCCGTGCCGCCGACCGGCTGCGCTCCGGCCGGTCCCGTGGCGGGAACGGTCGACCCGCCCGCCGTCCCGTGGCCCGCGACGTGGTCGAGCACGACGGGGAACTGGTGCTGGCCCGGACGGCGATCGGGGCACGCCCCGACCCGAGCCTCTCGCTGCGGGTCGCCGCCGCGGCTGCCGCGACCCGACTCCCGATTGCCCGGGCCACCTGCGAGTGGCTGGCGGCGTACTGCCCGCCACTGCCCGCGCCCTGGCCGGCCGAGGCCCGGGCCGCGCTGACCACCCTGCTCGGCGCCGGTCCCGGCCTGGTGCCGGCCTGGGAGACCTGCGACCGGTACGGGCTGGTCGACGGCTGGCTGCCCGAGTGGACCCGGCTGCGCAGCCTGCCCCAGCACAACCCGGTGCACCGCTACACCCTCGACCGGCACCTCGTGCAGGCCGCTCACGAGGCCAGCCGCCACGCCCGCGAGGTGGAACGCCCCGATCTGCTGCTCCTCGGCGCCCTCCTGCACGACATCGGCAAGGGGCTCACCGGTGATCACAGCACCGTCGGTGTGCCACTGGCCCAGGCGGTGGCGACCCGGATCGGTCTGCCCCCCACCGAGGTCGAGCTGATCGGCACGCTGGTCCGGTTGCATCTGCTCCTGCCCGACGTGGCCACCCGCCGGGACCTGGCCGACCCGGTCACCATCGCCTCGGTGGCCGAGGCGGTCGGCGACACCGGCACCCTCGACCTGCTGCACGCGCTGGTCCGCGCCGACGCGGCGGCGACCGGGCCGGCGGCCTGGTCGGACTGGAAGGGCCGACTCGTCGCCGAGTTGGTCGCCCGGGTCCGCACCGCACTGGACACCGGCGTGCTGCCCGATCCGCCCGCCCCGGACCCGGCGCTGCTGGCCGGGCCGCTGCCGGTCGTCCACCTGACCGGGGACCGGGTGTCAGTCGCCGCGGCGGACCGGCGGGGCCTGCTCGCCACGGTTGCCGGCTGCCTGGCCCTGCACCGGCTGGAAGTGATCTCCGCGGACGCCTCCGTGGTCGACGGCCGTGCCCTGGTGGAGTGCCGGGTGCAACCCCGCTACGGTCTGCCGCCGGACCCGGTCGCACTCCGCGCCGACCTGCGCAGGGCGGTCGGCGGCGACGTGTCGGTCACCCAGCGGCTGCGCGGCCGTGCGCTCGCCGCACGGAGCGGCGGAGCGGCCCCCCGGGTCGTCTGGCACCGCGAGGCGGCCACCGACGCCGTGCTGTTGGAGCTACGCGCCGCGGACGCCGCCGGGCTGCTCTACCGGGTCACCTGCGCGCTCGACGAGGCGGGCGCCCTGGTCCGCGCAGCCCGCATCTCCACCCTCGGAGCCGACGTGGTCGACGCCTTCTACCTGGTGGGCGGCTGGCCGGACGACGCGACCCGGGCCAACCTGGAGGCCGCCGTCCTGGCCGCCGTCTGACCCACTCGGTGCCGGCCAGTGGCGGCAGCCGCTGTCCGGGCTGCCGCGCGTGGCGGCGCTGGTTGCCCGGCCGACGGTCATTCCCACGAGCCCGGTCGCTCCCACGAGCGTGATACCTCAGAGTCATATTTACGCCTCAGAGTCATCACGCTCGCACGAACGTGGGCCCCCGACCCGGCCGCCGTGGGTGGCGAGGGGGCGGCGGGTACGTCCGAGGGCGTAGTGGGGGTGCCGCCCCTGGACGCACGCCGTGGAGCGCCGACGCCGGCAGAATGACGGCCATGCGGTGGAGTGGGCAGTGGGCGGGGCGGACGGCTCCCGACGCCGTGCTCGCCCTGGTGCTGCTCGGCTTCGGGCTGTTCGCCACCGGCCTGGCCGGAGACAACCAGCCGGGGTCGAGACCGGTGGACGCCGCCTGTCGGGTGTTGATCGTGGTCGCCGCGCTCGCCCTACTGGCCCGGCGACGCGCCCCGGTCGCCACCCTCGCCGTGGTCACCGTGACCACCTCGACGTACCTGGTGAGCGGGTACCCGTACGGGCCGATACTGCTCACCTTCCTGGTCGCGGTGTACACCGTCGCGGTACGGCTGCCGGTGCGCCCGGCGGCACTGTCCACCGGTGGAGCGTTCGTCGTGCTGCTGGCGCACGTCTTCGTCTCCCGAGGCCCGGCTCCCGGTTGGACGGCGGTACTGCCCACGTCGGCCTGGCTGGTCGTACCGTTCGCGGTGGGGGTGGTGGTGCGGGTCAACCGTGAGGCGGCCGCGCGCAGCCGCGCCGAGGAGGCCCGTGGTCGCGCCGAGCAGGCCCGGCGGCGCACCGACGAGGAACGGTTGCGTATCGCTCAGGAGGTGCACGACGTGGTGGGGCACGGGCTGGCCGCGATCAGCATGCAGGCGGAGATCGCCCTGCACCTGCTGCCGAAACGGCCCGAGCAGGCGGAGATCGCGCTGACCGCGATCAGCCGGACCAGCCGGGAGGCGTTGGACGAACTCCGGGTCACCCTGGGCGCGGTTCGGCAGGGTGCGGAGCGTGGGCCGGTGCCCGGTCTGGCCCGGCTCCCGGCGCTGCGCGACCGGCTCGCCGGGGCCGGTCTCGCCGTCGAGATGCGGGTGGTCGGCGACCCTCGGGAGTTGCCGGCAGCGGTGGACCTGGCCGCGTACCGGGTGGTGCAGGAGGCGTTGACCAACGTGCTGCGTCACGCCGGGGTCTCCGACGCGGAGGTGACCGTCGGCTACCGGGCCGAGGAGTTGACCGTCGAGGTCACGGACGGGGGCACGGGCGCAGCCGGCGATGGGATCGATCTGGCCGGTGACGGTGACGGTGTCGGCGGGCACGGCCTGGCCGGGATGCGGGAGCGGGTCGCGGCGTTGGGCGGGCGGTTGGCCGCCGGGCCGCGCGCCGATGGCGGGTTCCGGGTGTACGCCCGGCTACCCGTGGAGCCGGCCGCGTGATCCGGGTGCTGATCGCCGACGACCAGGACCTGGTCCGGCTCGGTCTGCGCGCGCTGGTGGAGAGCGAGGACGACCTGACGCTGGCCGGTGAGGCTGCCGACGGGCTGCGGGCGGTCGAGCTGGCGCGTCGGGAACGGCCGGACGTGGTGCTGATGGACATCCGGATGCCCGGCATCGACGGCATCGAGGCGACCCGGCGGATCGTCGCGGACCCCGACCTGACCGGTACGCGGGTGGTGGTGCTCACCACCTTCGAGCTGGACGAGTACGTCTTCGACGCGCTGCGGCACGGCGCGAGCGGGTTCCTCACCAAGGACACCCGACCGGCCGAGCTGCTACGCGCGATCCGGCTGATCGCCGAGGGGGAGGCGCTGCTGTCGCCGTCGGTGACCCGTCGAGTGGTGCGGGAGTTCGCCACCCGGCCGTCCCGGGTGCTTCGCCCGCACCCCCGGCTGGACGCGCTGACCGACCGGGAGCGCCAGGTGGTCGGCCTGGTCGGTGAGGGCCTGAACAACGAGGAGATCGCCCTACGGCTGGTGGTCAGCCCTGCGACCGCGCGGACCCACGTCAGCCGGGCGATGGGCAAGCTGGGAGCCCGGGACCGGGCCCAGCTCGTCGTCTTCGCGTACCAGTCGGGGTTGGTGTCCGGTTGAGGCCTGGAAGGCCGGCCGGGCCGGGCGACAGCGGCCGTGCGGGCGGCCGGTTACCCTAGCGGTGGCCGGACTCCGCAGTGCCGGCCGCGTTGTGCCCGCCGGAACACTGACAAACGGGATGTTCGCGTGTTTGACACCTTGAGTGACCGCCTGTCCGGGATCTTCACCAAGCTCCGCGGCAAGGGGCGGCTCACCGACGCCGACATCGACGCCACCGCGCGCGAGATCCGTCTCGCGCTGCTGGAGGCGGACGTCGCGCTGCCGGTGGTCAAGGGCTTCATCGCGGCCGTCAAGGAGCGCGCCCGCAGCTCCGAGGTCTCCCAGGCGCTGAACCCGGCCCAGCAGATCATCAAGATCGTCAACGAAGAGCTGATCAAGGTGCTCGGCGGTGAGGGTCGGCGGCTCCAGTTCGCCAAGCAGCCGCCGACGGTGATCATGCTGGCCGGCCTCCAGGGCTCCGGTAAGACGACCCTGGCCGGCAAGCTGGCCCGCTGGCTCAAGGGCCAGGGCCACCAGCCGCTGCTGGTCGCCGCCGACCTCCAGCGCCCCAACGCCGTCGGGCAACTGCAGGTGCTCGGTGGCCGGGCCGGCGTCGAGGTGTACGCCCCGGAGCCCGGCAACGGCACCGGTGACCCTGTGCAGGTGGCGCGGGCGTCGATCGAGCACGCGAAGCGGGCTGCCCGCGACATCGTCATCGTCGACACCGCCGGCCGACTCGGTATCGACGCCGAGATGATGCAGCAGGCCGCCGACATCCGCGACGCGGTCCAGCCGGACGAGGTCATCTTCGTCATCGACGCGATGGTTGGTCAGGACGCCGTCCGCACCGCCGAGGCTTTCCGTGACGGTGTCGGCATCACCGGTGTGGTGCTCTCCAAGCTCGACGGTGACGCCCGCGGTGGCGCCGCGCTGTCGGTCCGCGAGGTGACCGGGCAGCCGATCCTGTTCGCCTCCACCGGTGAGAAGCTGGAGGACTTCGACGTCTTCCACCCCGACCGGATGGCCAGCCGGATCCTTGGCATGGGCGACGTCCTCACTCTGATCGAGCAGGCCGAGCAGGCCTTCGACTCCGATCAGAAGGAGAAGATGACCGCCAAGCTGATGGGCGGTGAGCAGTTCACTCTGGAGGACTTCCTCGACCAGCTCATCGCGGTGCGGCGGATGGGCCCGATCGCCAACGTGCTCGCCATGATGCCGGGCATGGGGCAGATGAAAGACCAGCTCGCCGATCTGGACGACACCCACTTCGACCGGGTCACCGCGATCATCCGGTCGATGACCCCCGCCGAGCGCACCACCCCGAAAATCATCAACGGCTCCCGTCGGGCGCGCATCGCCAACGGTTCCGGGGTCACGGTGATGGACGTCAACCAGCTGCTCAACCGCTTCGCCGACGCGCAGAAGATGATGAAGCAGATGGGCGGCATGATGGGCCTGCCCGGCGGCGGCCGGCGCAAGGCGACCAAGAGCCCCAAGAACAAGCGCAAGGGCACCAAGGGTGGCGGCCGGCCGCGTACCGGCGCCGGCGCCGGGATGCCGGGCGGTTTCCCGGGTGGCATGCCGCAGCTCCCGCCGGGCATGGACGCGAACGACCTCGCTGGTGGCCAGGGCCTGCCGCCCGGCTTCAAGCTTCCGAAGATCGACTTCAACAAGCTCGGCAAGGGCGGCGACAACCACCCCCGCTGACGCGTGTCGGTGACGGTGGGCGACGTCGCGGACGCCGGGATGATCGGGTAGGACTGTGCACATGGCTCTTCATGTGCGCGGTGTGCTGCTCCCCGACGACGAGGTCCGGGATCTCTGGCTGGTCGGCGACCGGGTGACCTTCACCCCGGTACCCGGGGCGGAGACGGTCGCCGACGGCGGCTTCGTCCTGCCGGGCCTGGTCGACGCGCACTGCCACATCGGCATCGCCCGTGGCGGCGCCCCGATCACCTCCCTCGACCAGGCCCGCGAGCTGGCCCACATCGACCGGGACGCCGGGGTGCTGGCCATCCGCGACGCCGGTTCGCCGTACCCGTACCCCGAATTGGACGACGAGCCGGACCTGCCGCGACTGGCCCGCGCCGGCCGACACGTCGCGCCACCGAAGCGCTACCTGCGCGACATCGGCGTGGAGGTCGGCGCGGCCGAGGTGGCCGCGACGGTGGCCGCACAGGCGCGGGCCGGCAACGGCTGGGTCAAGCTGGTCGGCGACTGGATCGATCGCGGCGTGGGCGACCTGGCGCCGGCCTGGGACGCGGACACCCTCACCGCGGCCGTGCGGGCCGCGCACGACGCCGGGGTACGCGCGGCGGTGCACACCTTCTCCGAGTCGGCCGTCGAGATCATGGTGCGGGCCGGTGTGGACTCGGTCGAGCACGGCACCGGGCTGAGCCTCGACCTGATCGACGAGATGGCCCGCCAGGGCACCGCGCTGATCCCCACGATGATCAACATTGCGACCTTCGGCGGGATCGCCGAGCAGGCGCGGGACAAGTTCCCCGGGTACGCCGAGCACATGCTGGCGCTGCGCGACAGCTTCCCCGAGGTGGTGCGGGCCGCGCACGAGGCGGGCGTGCCAATCTACGTGGGCACCGACGCGGGCGGTGGCATCGACCACGGGCTCGCCGCAGAGGAGATGCTGCTGCTGCACGAGCGGGCCGGCATGGCGCCGATCGACGTGCTCGCCGCCGCCTCCTGGGGCGCCCGGGAGTGGCTCGGCTTCCCGGGCCTGGTCGAGGGCGGCCTCGCCGACCTGACCGTCTACCCCGAGGACCCCCGCCGCGACCTGCGCGTCGTCCGCGCCCCGTCCCGCACGATCCTCCGCGGCCGCGTGGTCCGCTGACCTTCGCCCGGACGCCGTCGCCGTCGGCCTCGTGCCCGCAGCCGCAGCCGCAGCCGCAGCCGCAGCCGCAGCCGTCGCCGTCGCCGTCGCCCCAAGATCGTGCTCGATCGTGGATGTAGTGGCCTCGGCTTCCTTGGGATGCCACTACATCCAGGAAGCAGCACGATCTCGGGGGTGCGGGGGTGCGGGGGTGCGGGGGTGCGGGGGTGCGGGGGCGTGGTGGCCGTGGAGGGGTGGGAATGCGGAGGCGCGCGGGCGCGGGGGACGGGATCGCGGGGTCGCCGGGCGCGGGGACTGGGCTGGTCGGGGGTCAGCGGTTGGGCTGGGTCGCGGCGGCGCTGAAGAGGCGTACGGCAAGGTCGGCCAGGCCCGAGGCGGTCTGGTCGATCGGGGAGCGGGGAAGCACGATGTGGCTCACCACCAGGCGGACGATGCTGTCGGCGGCGAAGGCCAGCGCGACCGGGTCGGCTCCCGGCAGGTGGTCGCCGGCCCACTCGATCAGCGCGCCGGAAGCTTCGGTGAGCACCACCTCGGCCCGGGTGGTCAGGTAGGGCAGCAGCTCGTCCGAGCCACCCCGGGCACTGGTCAGGATGGCCTTGACCAGCGGATTGTCCGCCGCCGTGGCGAGGGTGTGCGCGATCGCCGCGTACGCGCCGGCCCGCACGTCGGAGTCGTGCGCCAGCAGTGCGGCGCGGACGTCGCCGACGAACCGGTCCACCTCGCGGCGGGCGAGCGCCTCGGCGAGCCCCGCCTTGCTGCCGAACTCGTTGTAGACGGTCTGCCGGCTCACTCCCGCTGTGGTGGCCACCCCACCCATCCGGACGGCGTCCCAGCCGGCGTCGATGGTCCGCGCGCGGGCGGCGTCCACGATCGTGTCCCGCAGGCGCCGGCGCGGTGAGTCAGTCGATGCAGTCATGGTGGTCGAATTCTATCGGCGCTCGTCGACCCGCCCAGCGCGCGTTCTCGACCCGCCCAGCACGCGTCATGGCCGACGCGACGGGCGGCTGCGACACGGCTCGACGGCTCCCGGACGCGGCGTCCCCCCGCGTGGCGCATAGGATGTGCGGTCATGGCTCGCGTGCTCACTCCCCGTGCGGAGGATTTCCCCCGCTGGTACCAGGACCTGATCGCCAAGGCGAAGCTGGCCGACAACGGCCCGGTCCGCGGCACCATGGTCATCCGACCGGCCGGCTACGCCATCTGGGAGCGTATGCAGGCCGAGATGGACGCCCGGATCAAGGCGGCGGGTGCGGAGAACGCGTACTTCCCGCTGTTCATCCCAGAGAGCTACCTCAAGCGCGAGGCGCAGCACGTCGAGGGCTTCTCGCCGGAGCTGGCGGTCGTCACCCACGGTGGTGGCAAGCCTCTCGCCGAGCCGGTGGTGGTGCGTCCCACCAGCGAGACGGTCATCGGCGAGTTCATGGCCAAGTGGATCGACTCGTACCGGGACCTGCCGCTGCTGCTCAACCAGTGGGCGAACGTGGTCCGGTGGGAGCTGCGTCCGCGCATCTTCCTGCGTACCAGCGAGTTCCTCTGGCAGGAGGGGCACACCGCGCACGCCACGCGGGAGGACGCCCGGGCGTACGCCCGGCGGATCCTGCACGAGGCGTACGAGGATCTGATGGTCAACGTGATCGGTATCCCGGTCGTGGTGGGCCTGAAGACGGCTCGCGAGCGGTTCGCCGGCGCGACGGCCACGTACACCTGTGAAGGCATGATGGGCGACGGCAAGGCGCTGCAGTTGGGCACCAGCCACGAGCTGGGTCAGAATTTCGCCAAGGCGTTCGACATCAGCTACTCCTCGAAGGAGGGTGGCCGTGAACACGCCTGGACCACCTCCTGGGGCACGTCGACCCGGATGCTCGGCGGCCTGATCATGGCGCACGGCGACGACAACGGCCTGCGCGTGCCGCCGAGGTTGGCGCCGATCCAGGCGTACGTCATGGTGGTCAAGGATGGCGACGGCGTGGGCGAGGCGGCGGCCAAGCTGCGCGACGGGCTGCGCGACGCCGGTGTCCGGGTTGCGCTCGACGACCGGACCGACACCGCGTTCGGCCGCCGGGCCGTCGACGCTGAGCTGCGTGGCTATCCGGTACGCGTCGAGGTCGGCCCCCGTGACCTGGCCGTCGGCAACGCGACGGTGGTGCGCCGCACCGACGGGTCGAAGACCCCGACGCCGGTGGCAGATGTGGTCGCCGCGGTGCTGGCCGCGCTGGAGACCGACCAGCAGGTGCTGCACGACCAGGCGCTGGCCAACCGCGAGTCGCGCACGGTGGAGGTGGCCACCCTCGCCGAGGCGATCGAGGCCGCCGCGAACGGCTGGGCGCGGGTGCCGTGGTCGGCGGTCGGCGTGGCCGGTGAGGCCGAGGCGAACGGCCAGGGCGTCACGGTGCGCTGCCTGCTGCGCGCCGACGGCTCGGTACCGGACTCCGAGGACGAGCCCGACCTGGTCGCCATTCTCGCCCGCGCCTACTGAGGTGCGCTCACTGCCCCGCCTCGTTGATCTAGGGCATATTGTCGTTAGTTGATCTCTGTTGACAACGATATGCCCTAGATCAACGAGGTGAGTGCGGGTGCGGCGGCGCGGGGTGGGGTTTGAGGCGGGTCGGCTGATCATGCACCGGAACGTGCGGCACGGTCGGATCGGGTGGGTCCGGCCGGGCCGGGTGGTCAGCGATGACGAGCGGGGCCTGCTGGTGTGGATCGCACGGGACTCCCCGGTGGCCCACGAGGTGACCGAGGCGGGGCTGGGGTTGCGGGCGATGCCGTTCGCCGAGTGGATCTCGTCGACGTACCGGCTGGCGCACGGGCGCTGGGACGGCCCGCCGCTGCTGAAGTTCCTGCCCACCGGGGCCGCACACTCCGTCTGGTGGTTCCGGGACGGGCAGGGCCGGTTCACCAACTGGTACGTCAACCTGGAGGAGCCCGGTGTCCGCTGGGACGACGGGCCGGTGGCCGGTGTCGACGTGGTGGACCAGGACCTGGACGTGGTGGTGCGCCCGGACCTCAGTTGGGACTGGAAGGACGAGGACGAGTTCGTTGAGCGGCTCGCCTTCGGTGACCACTACTGGGTGACCGACGAGAAGGCGGTCCGCGCCGAGGGGGAGCGGCTGATCTTGCTCGCCGAGGCTGGTGAGTTCCCGTTCGACGGCACCTGGTGCGACTTCACGCCTCCGTCAAACTGGGACGTACCGGACGAACTTCCGCCGGGATGGGACCGTCCGCCGGTGCGCTGAGAGGTGTTCCGAGTCACTGGTTACGCGGTGTCCGGGTCCGATGCGTGAGATCGGCATCGGATCTGGCAGAATAGGTCGCTGGTATCCGGCGCGCGTCCGGCGCCCTCTAACCCGGGCACGTTGCCAGTCCACCGAGTAGTCTCCGGCCCAACCCCACTGTGCCGTCGGCGCTCACCCATGCACACCGCCCGCACGGGCCGGTGAGATCGCAACAGGAGCGAAACAACTGTGGCCGTAAAGATCCGGCTCCTGCGGATGGGCAAGATCCGCAACCCGCAGTACCGCATCGTCATCGCCGACTCGCGCACCAAGCGTGACGGTCGGGCGATCGAGTTCGTCGGGGTGTACCAGCCGAAGGAAGACCCTTCGATCATCGAGGTCAAGTCGGAGCGGGTCCAGTACTGGCTGTCCGTCGGCGCTCAGCCGAGCGAGGCGGTGCAGCGGCTGCTGGAGCTGACTGGTGACTGGCAGAAGTACAAGGGCCTGCCGGCCCCGCCGCCGCTGCTGGTCGCCGCCGAGCGGGCCGACCGCAAGGCGGCGTACGAGGCTGAGGCGAAGGCCGCCGCCGGGCTCGCCCCGGAGACCCCGGCCAAGCCGGCCAAGAAGGCCGCCAAGGCTGCCGAGGCTCCGAAGACCGAGGCTCCGAAGACCGAGGCTCCGAAGACCGAGGCTGCGGCCGAGGCTCCGAAGACTGAGGCTCCGGCCGCCGCTGCCGAGGCTCCGGCCGAGGCCCCGGCCGCCGCTGCCGACGCCGGTGAGCAGGCCTGACATGCCATTGCGTCCGGCGTTGGAGCACCTGGTCAAGGGCATCGTCGACCACCCGGACGACGTCCGGGTGCGGATGGTCGATTCCCGTCGGGGCAAGCGGCTCGAAGTTCGCGTGCACCCCGAGGACCTCGGCACTGTGATCGGGCGGTCCGGCCGGACCGCCAAGGCGCTGCGCCAGGTGATCGGCTCCATCGGCGGGCGCGGGGTACGCGTCGACATCGTCGACTCGTACTGATGCAGCTCGTCATTGGCAGGATCGGCAAGCCGCACGGCGTCCGCGGTGAGGTCACCGTGGAAGTGCGGACCGACGAGCCCGAAGCACGGTTCGCCCCCGGCACAGTGCTGCGCACTGAGCCGGGGGCGAAGCCTCCTACCGCTTCCCCGCGCAGCACTGTGCCGGGCATTGAGCCTGGGGCCGTCCCGGCTCCCGCGCCAGCGGACGGGCTCGGGGTGCCGTTCCGGGTTCCCGCGGAGCTGACCATCGAGGAAGCCCGCTTTCACCAGGGCCGGATGCTGGTCGCGTTCGACGGCATCCTGGACCGCGACGGCGCCGAGGCGCTGCGCGGGACGCTGCTCGTGGTGGACAGCGCCGACGTGGCTCCGCCGGACGATCCGGAGGAGTTCCACGACCACCAGTTGGTCGGGTTGGCCGCGGTGACCCGGGCGGGCGAACGGCTGGGCGAGGTCGTTCGGATCGACCACGCACCCTCCTCCGACCTGCTGGTCCTGCGGCGCCCCGAGGGGCGTACCGCGTTGATCCCCTTCGTCCGGGCGATCGTTCCGGAGGTCGACCTCGCCGGTGGACGTGTGATCGTCGACCCGCCAGCCGGACTGCTCGACCTCTAGCCCGCTGGAGCACCCCCGCATGCGCGTCGACGTCGTGTCGATCTTTCCGGAGTACTTCGCCCCGCTGGACCTGTCGCTGATCGGGCGGGCGCGGGCCAACGGCGTACTCCAGCTTGCCGTGCACGACCTGCGGACCTGGACCCACGACGTGCACCGCACGGTCGACGACACCCCCTACGGTGGCGGGCCGGGCATGGTGATGCGTCCTGAGCCGTGGGGTGAGGCGCTGGACGCGCTCGCGCCGGCCGAGGCCCCGCCGCCCCGGCTGTTGGTGCCGTCGCCGGCCGGCGCCCCGTTCACCCAGGCCATGGCGTACGAGTTGGCCACCGAGTCGCACCTGCTCTTCGCCTGCGGTCGCTACGAGGGAATCGACCAACGTGTGCTGGCACACGCCGCCACCCGGATGCCGGTCACCGAGGTCTCGCTCGGTGACTACGTGCTCTTCGGCGGCGAGGTCGCGGTCCTGGTGATGCTGGAGGCGGTCACCCGGCTGCTGCCCGGGGTGCTGGGCAACGCGGGCTCGCTGGACGAGGAGTCGCACGCGCACGGGCTGCTGGAAGCGCCGATCTACACCAAGCCGCCGAGTTGGCGTGGGCACGACGTGCCGGAGGTGCTCCGCTCCGGGGACCACGGCAAGATCGCCCGCTGGCGGCGCGAGGAGGGCCTGCTGCGGACCGCCGCCCGCCGCCCGGACCTGCTCGCCGCGCTGCCCGCCGACCGGCTCGACAAACGGGACATCGCGGCCCTGGACCGGGCCGGATTTCAGCCGCCGCCGGGGGATGTGGCAAAGTAGGGGGGTTGCCGCATCCGTCCGCGCCCGCGGGCAGCTGCGAGGATCCCCGACCGGGGTCGGCTCGCCGACCACCACCCGGGGATCAGAACCACCCACCCGCGCACCGAGTGACGGTGCGCCGTGAGCCTTACGAGGACGCAGCGATGAACATCCTGGACGCCCTTGACGCCCAGTCGAAGCGGACCGACCTTCCCGACTTCCGGGCCGGTGACACCGTCAAGGTGCACGCCCGCGTCGTCGAGGGCAACCGGTCCCGTGTCCAGATCTTCCAGGGCGTCGTGATCCGTCGCCAGGGTGACGGTCTGCGCGAGACCTTCTCGGTCCGCAAGATCAGCTTCGGTGTCGGCGTTGAGCGGACCTACCCGCTCAACGGCCCGGGCATCGACCGGATCGAGATCCTGACCCGCGGTGACGTGCGTCGCGCGAAGCTGTACTTCCTGCGCGAGCTGCGCGGCAAGAAGGCCAAGATCAAGGAGAAGCGGGAGAAGCAGCCCAGCTGACTTCCCGCTCGCCACGCCGCCTGAGCTGCGCGTATGCCGTATCGACCAGATCGCACTACCCTGGTCGTACGGGCGCAGCTAGGCGGCAGGCCCGCCCACGTGATGGGCAGCCGTCCACTACCGCCCGTGGAGCCTCGACGAGGCTCCCGGGCGGTGGTTTTTCTGCGGACCGGGGAGTGGCGTGGTGCAGACGCTTGACGAGGACGGCACCGTCGATCCCTGGCGCCGACGGGCTCGCCGTGGCCGCCGGCAGATGCCACTCTGGCAGGAGCTTCCGCTGCTGCTGGTCGTCGCCTTCTGCCTCGCGGTGCTGATCCGCACCTTCCTGCTCCAGGCGTTCTTCATCCCGTCCGGCTCGATGGAGGACACGCTCCTCATCGGGGACCGGGTGCTGGTCAACAAGGTCGTCTACGACGTCCGTGACCCCGTACGCGGCGAGGTGGTGGTCTTCCGGGGCACCGACCGCTGGGCGCCGCAGGTCGACGAGCAGCCGGATCCCGGCGTCGCCGGCAAGCTCGCCCGCACCGTCGGCGACCTGGTCGGGGTGAGCCGCCCCGGTGAGAAGGACTTCATCAAGCGGGTGATCGGTCTGCCCGGCGACCGGATCAAGTGCTGCGACAGCCAGGGTCGGGTGACCGTCAACGGCACCCCGCTCAACGAGCCGTACGTGCTGCGGAACTCCCCGCTGGACCTGCCGCCCAACCCGTCGGAGTGCCGCTCCCGGCGCTTCGACGAGGTTGTCGTACCGCCCGGTCAGATCTTCGTGATGGGTGACCACCGCGAGGTCTCCCAGGACGCACGCTGTCAGGGCCCGGTGCCGATCGACAACGTGGTCGGCCGGGCCTTCATGGTGGTCTGGCCCTCGTCGCGGTGGAATTCGCTGTCGGTGCCGTCGACATTCGACGACGTGTCCGGACCGGCCACGGCCTCCTCCGGCGCGCCCCCGGTGCGACCGACCCCGCAGGGCGGTGTGCTGCTGATTCTTCCGCTGGTGGCCGCGCTGCGTGGTTCCCGCGCGTTCCGGACGGTGACGTCCGGTCCGGCAACGTAGGCTCCTTGGCGTGATTGACGAGCAGACCGACAAGCCCCGCAGCTCCTTCTGGAAGGAGCTGCCGATCCTGCTGGGTGTGGCGATCCTGGTCGCGGTGCTGGTCCGCGCCTTCGTGCTGCAGACCTTCTTCATCCCCTCCCCGTCCATGGAGAACACTCTCAAGATCGATGACCGGGTGCTGGTCAACAAACTGGTCTACGACTTCCGATCGCCGCACCGCGGCGAGGTCATCGTGTTCAAGGCTCCGACCGAGTGGAGCGGCAACCCCGACGGTGAGGACTTCATCAAGCGGGTGATCGGCACTCCCGGCGATCACGTGGTCTGCTGCGACGCGGAGGAGCGGTTGATCATCAACGGCAAGTCGCTGGATGAGCCGTACATCTTCTCGATGGATGGGATCCGCGACAAGCCGGCCGACCAGGAGTTCGACATCACCGTGCCGGAGGGTCGGCTGTGGGTGATGGGCGACCACCGCTCGGCCTCGGGCGACTCACTGGAGCACTGGCAGCAGTCCGGGCAGAACATCACCGAGGCCACGATCCCCGAGAAGGAAGTGGTCGGGCGGGCGTTCACCGTCTTCTGGCCGTTCAATCGGGCCACGTGGCTGACCGTGCCCGATCAGTACGACGGCATTCCCAAGCCGTAGACCGACGGGGGCGTGGGCGATCCGCCGTCGGTCTGGCAGGCTGGGGCGGTGAACGTGAGCGCGAGGAGTGAGCTTGCGAGCCCCGCAGTCGCGAACAGCAGCAACCGTGTCCACACCCCTCGACGCGCGGCCCGCGTGCTGCTCGTCGACGCGGCCGGTCGGGTCCTGCTGTTCGAGGGCTTCGACCCGGCACGACCCGGGCATCGCTACTGGTTCACGCCGGGCGGCGGGCTCGATCCGGGGGAGTCGCCGGCGGCGGGCGCGGCCCGAGAGTTGGCCGAGGAGACCGGGCTGCGGCTCGACCCGGCCGAGCTGGGCGAGCCGGTCTGGTCCGACACGACCGAGTTTCCGTTCGACGGCACCTGGTACCGCCAGGAGCAGGACTTCTTCCTGTTCCGGGTGCCGTCCTGGGAGGTGGACACCGCGGGCTTCAACGACGTCGAGCAGCGCAGCATCGCCGGCCACCGCTGGTGGCTTCCCGACGAGCTGGCGGCCAGCGGTGAGCGGTTCTACCCCTCCGAGCTGCCCGCCCTGCTGACCCGGCTGGGGCAGTCGACCGCAGCCGATCGGGACGAGGCGTCGTGCTGACCCCGCCGCGCACCGTCGTGCGCCGCGAGGCCGGGCTGTACGCCCTGGAACGGGCGCTGCAACGGCGCGGCTTCCGGCACGTCGCCGGCGCCGACGAGGCGGGCCGGGGCGCGTGCGCCGGTCCGCTGGTCGCCGCCGCGGCGGTGCTGCCCGAGGGGCGGCGCGGCGAGATCGAGGGGCTGGCCGACTCGAAGCTGCTCACCCCGGCGAGCCGGGAACGGGTGTACGCGGAGGTCGTGGACCGGGCACTCGCGTACGCCGTGGTGGTCATCCCGGCCGAGGAGGTCGACGCCCGGGGTCTGCACGTGTGCAACCTGGCCGCGATGCGCCGGGCGCTCGCCTTGCTCACCACGCGCCCGGAGTACGTGCTGACCGACGGCTTCGGCGTGGACGGCCTGGGCGTGCCCGGGCTGGCGGTGTGGAAGGGCGACCGCGTGGCGGCGTGCGTGGCGGCAGCCAGCGTGCTGGCCAAGGTCACCCGGGACCGGATCATGGTGGAGATGGACGGGGTGTTCCCGGCGTACGGGTTCGCCGAGCACAAGGGCTACATCACCCCGGAGCACACCGCGGCGCTGCGGGAGCACGGGCCGTGCCGGGAGCACCGGTTCTCGTACGTCAATGTCGCCACCGTCTCCGGCCGCGACGGCCGGCCGCCGCGCGCCCGACGGCCCGGCGGCCACGGCCCGGAAGAGCCGATGGAGCGCTCCTGGGCGTCAGGGGGTACCGTCGGCGTGGCGTTGGGCGAGCAGCCTCGGCCTCCGACGCCGGTGGGGGAAGATGTGGCCATGGAAGGCGGAGTGCGATGAGCGCGGAAGATCTCGAGAAGTACGAGACCGAGATGGAGCTGCAGCTCTACCGGGAGTACCGCGACATTGTCCGCCAATTCTCGTACGTGGTGGAGACGGAGCGTCGGTTCTACCTGGCCAACCAGGTCGACCTGCACGTGCGCAACTCCGACGGCGAGGTCTACTTCGAGGTCGAGATGCACGACGCCTGGGTCTGGGACATGTACCGTCCTGCCCGCTTCGTGAAGAACGTCCGGGTGATGACCTTCAAGGACGTCAACGTCGAGGAGCTGGAGAAGCCCGACATCTCGCTGCCCGCCGACTCCGGCTTCGGCGGCTGACCGCACCCGTACCGCCCGGCCGCACCACGGGCCCCCCACCCGTGGCGTAGCCGTCGCCGCCGATCACTCGGCCGGCACCACGACCTCGACCCGCTGCACCAGGTTGTTGGCGAAGCCGCCACGGTTCCACGGTTGCTCGACCGGCTGGGTCCGCCCGGACGCGTCGGTCGCCCGCGCGCCGAGCACGTACCGACCGGGCGTCGCGACCCACTCGTGTCGCCAGCGCCGCCAGGCGAAATCTCCAGCCTCCGCCGGGTCCAGCACGGCCGGTGCCCAGCTCTCCCCGCCGTCGGTGGTCACCTCCACGGCGACCACCGGCGCGTGCCCCGACCAGGCCCGACCGTCGAGGGTGCACGGTCCGGGGCGCAGCACCCGGCGACGGGACATGAAGTCGGGGAAGCCGGGCGGGCGGACCAGCGCACGCGGCTCGATCCGCGTGACCGGCACGCCCGGGTCGTCGGCATCCCGGCGCACCCGGTAGGCCACCGCGTTCTGGTAGCCGTCGAACGGTTTGGTCTGAATCTCGATGGAGTGGACCCACTTCACGTGCGCCATGCCGTACCAGCCCGGCACGATCAGTCGCAGCGGTGCGCCGTGCTGCGGCAGCAGGGGAGCGCCGTTCATCTCGTACGCCAGCAGCACCTCCTCGCGCAGCGCGTCGGCGACCGGCAGCGCCCGCTGGTAGTCCTGCTCGATCCCGCGCTCGACACCGTGATCGGCGCCGGTGAAGACCACGTCCACCGCGTCCGACCCGAGGCCCGCCTCACGCAGCAGCGGCGCCAGCGGGGTGCCGGTCCACTCGGCGTTGCCGACCGCCTCGACCAGCCAGGGCTGGCTGACCGGCCGGGGATGCAGCAGGGCTCGACCGTTGCCGGCGCACTCCAGGGTCACCTGGTGGGTGACCCGCGGTCGCTCGCGCAACTCGGCAAGCGTGACCGTCAGCGGCCGGTCCACCGCGCCACCGATGGTCAGCGTGTGCGTCGCCGGGTCGAGTTCCGGAATGTCGTAGTGGATCAGCAGGTAGTGCAGCCCGGCCGGGGTGACGTCGTAGCGCAGCGCCTCCAACGGGATGCCGTGGTTGCGGGCGGCGAGCTGTAACTCCTCGGCGCTGATCGCCTCGTCCGGCTCCGCGAGCCGGGACGGCCCGCTCACCTCGGCCAGCGTCGGCCCGCTCGGGGACGTCGTCCGGTCGTCGACACTGGTCATGCGGGCCTCCCGGTCCAAACGGCGGCACCCGCGCCGTACGCGGCCCAGCCTAGGCCCTTCGTGATGGCCCAACACGGGCCGGCGGGACGGCCGGGCGGGGGTCAGCGGGGGACGAAGTGGAAACTGGCACCACTTCGGTCGAGCGACGATTGGTTGAGGATCTCAATGCTTGCAGATGAGGAATTCTGGCGGCTCGTTGCGGTGCTGGGCGGTCAGCCCGAGGTCCAGGACGACCGGCCGTACGAGCGGTTGACGTCTGTGCTGTCGGAAGAGCCGGTGGAGCGGATCATCGACTTCGCCGAGGCGCTTGCGTTCAAGCTCCACCAGTTGGACCGTCGGGTGCTGGCACAGCCTGCTTCGCCGGGTGCCGCACGATTGTCCGATGACGATTTCCTGTACGCGCGCTGCGCGGTGGTAGTGGCGGGACCAACGGCGTTCAATGCCGTGCTGGCGGATGCCACGGCGTTCGAGCGCTTCACCACCGTGGAGGCCGCGCATGCGGAATCGATTCTCGATGTTCCCTCCGACGCCTACCAGAAGGTGACCGGAGGGGAATGGGACCACGTCGAGCAGTACGACTACGAGACCGGATCCAATGAACAGTGGTGGTGAGCCGGGCGGCCAACGCCGACCCCGGCTCGTCGTGGTCCTCGTGCCAGGAGAGCCAGTCCCGAGTCATCGGCCCAGCATAGGCAGCGTCCACCCACCTCGGGCATAGCAGATCATCGACGGCCTTCGGGTGGTCGTCCACAGGTCCTCCGGTCATCCACAGCTCGGTCGGCCGGGCTGGCGGACGACCCGGCCCTGCCCGAAGGCTGCCGTCATGCGACCGCCATCCGCACCGTGTGTCGGCTCGATCCGCCGTACCGTCCTGCTCTGCACCGCGTTGCCGCTCGCGCTGACCGCCCAGCTCTGCGGGCTGGCTGTGCTGGTCGCGGCGGTGCCCGGCCAGTCACCGGCGCCGGCCGTGCCGCTCGCGGTGGCGGCGGACCAGGTGGACGCCGGCCCTGGGCGGTTCCGCTGGCCGGTCGACGGGCCGCCTCGTCCGGTGCGCCGGTTCGACCCGCCGCCCCGGCCGTGGCTGCCCGGCCACCGGGGGGTCGACCTGGCCGCCCCGCCCGGAGCGGTGATCCGCAGCGCCGGGTCGGGCACCGTGCTCTTCGCCGGCCTGGTGGCCGGCCGACCGGTGATCACCGTGGGGCACGCCGACGGGCTGCGGACCACCCACGAACCGGTCCGACCAGCCGTACGCCCCGGTCAGCCGGTCGCCGCCGGCGCGCCACTGGGTGAGCTGCTGCCCGGGCATCCGGGTTGCCCAGCCAACGCGTGCCTGCACTGGGGCCTACGCCGGGGCCAGGAATATCTGGACCCGCTGGCACTGCTCGGCCTCGGCCCGGTGCGACTTCTCCCGGTCGACGGGGTCAGCGCCGGCGGGGGCAGTGGGGTCAGCGCTGGGCGAGCAGTGCCGGCAGCCGCACGGCCAGCCGTTCGTACTCGTCGGCGGTGTTGTAGACCTGACCGGTGAGCCGCAGCCACCCCTGGCCGTTCCAGCTCATCACCGCCACCTCGGCGGCGAGCCGCTCGCCGATCCGTGTCTGCAACGCCCGCGCCGCGTCGATGGTGGGCGCCGTGCCTGCCGGCAGCGGAATGAGGCGCAGAGACACCCCCGGCCCGCCGGGGTCGGGCAGCTGGGCGGGAGGCACACCCAGCGCGTCCCCCACCACCCGCTGGCCGTACGCGGCGAGGGCGGCGTTGTACGCCCGCACCCGGTCGACGCCGAGGCTGCGCAGCGTGAAAAGGCCCGCCGGGGCGGCGAGCCAGGAGGTGTAGTCGAGAGTCGCCTGCCACTCGATCCGGGCCGGGAAACCGGAGTCCTGCTCCCAGGAGACCACCAGCGGCTCGATCTGGTCCCGCCACTGCGGTGCCACCGTCAGCAGGGCGGTCCCGCGCGGGGCGTACGCCCACTTGTGCAGGTTGCCCACCCAGAAGTCGGCGCCGATGCTGGCCACCGGCGTGGGCAGCATGCCCGGGGCGTGCGCGGCGTCCACCAGCACCGGCACGCCATGTTCGCGGGCAACCCCGACGATGGCGGCGGTCGGGAAGAGCTTGGCGGTGGCCGAGGTGAGCTGATCGACGACAAGCAGCCGGGTACGCCCGGGACGCAGGCCGGCGCGGATGGTCTGCACGATCTGCTCGTGGGTGGCGTCCAGCGGGATCGGCAGGACCCGGCTGACCGCTCCGGTGCGGCGGCACTCGCGTTGGATGGCCAGGCTCACCGCCCCGTACCCGTGATCGGTGCTGAGCACCTCGTCGCCGGGTCGCAGGCCCAGCGACTGGAGCACCACGGCGACGCCGGTGGTCGTGTTGCCCACCAGGGCGCTGCCGTCGGGGTCGGCGCCCAGGAACCCGGCGAGGTGCCGGCGGGTGTGGGCGATGCGGTCGACCAGCCCCTGGGTGAAGAAGCGCAGGGGGTTGGCCTCCATCTCGTCGCGCAGCCGCTGCTGGGCTCGCTGCACGCCGATCGGGACCGCGCCGAACGAGCCGTGGTTGAGGTGGCTGACCGCCGGATCCAGGGAGAAGAGCAGGCGGGCGCCCGGGATCGACTCGGGGGGCTGCGGGACGCTCACTCGATGATCGTAACCGCCGCGCTCCCTCGCCCTCCGGCCCTTGATCAGGCGCGTGGATGGGCCTGGCGGTACGCGGCGCGCAGCCGCTCCACCGAGACGTGCGTGTAGATCTGCGTGCTGGCCAGCGACGAGTGGCCGAGCAGCTCCTGCACGGCGCGCAGGTCCGCGCCACCCTCCAGGAGGTGGGTGGCAGCGGAGTGGCGCAGACCGTGTGGGCTGGTCCGGGGCAGGCCGGTTGCCTCTGCGTACGCACCGACGATCTGACGCGCGGTCGTCGGATTGAGCCGACCACCTCGGGCGCCGAGCAGCAGCGCATCGCCGGAGCGGGTGCCCACCAACGGTGGCCGGCCCCGGCGTAGCCATTCGTCCAACGCCCGCTGTGCGGGCACCCCGTACGGCACCGAGCGTTCCCGTCCGCCCTTGCCGAACACCCGGATCACCCGTCGGCCGTGGTCGACGTCCCCGACGTCCAACCCGCAGGCCTCGCTGACCCGCACGCCGGTGGCGTAGAGCAGCTCCAGCAGTACCCGGTCGCGCAGCGGTACCGCCTCGGTCGCGGCCCGTTCCGCTGCGTCCGATGTCGGCCCGGCCGGCGGGTCTGCGGGCGGTGCCTGCCGGGCCGGCGCCTCGACCAGAGCGACGGCCTGGTCGGCGCGCAGAACGGTGGGCAGCTCCCGGTGCGCACGAGGGCTGGCCAGCGCGGCACCCACGTCGGCGGAGAGCAGCCCGGCCCGGTGCGCCCAGGCGCTGAACGCCCGCGCCGACGCGGCCCGCCGGGCCAACGACGTGCGGGCCGCACCGGTGGTTCGCTGCCGCGCCAGCCAACTGCGCAGCACCGACAGGTCCAGCTCGGCCAGGTCGACGCAGCCCATCCGTACGGCGTGGTCGAGCAGCGAGACGAGGTCGGTGACGTACGCGCGGACGGTGTGCGCCGACCGGTTACGCACCCGGGACAGGTGCTCGGCGAAGTCGTCGATGGCGTCGCGCAGCGCTGGCGGTAGCGCCTGGTGCATGGCCCGGGTGCCCCGGTCGGGCCGGCTCATCGTGGCTCCGCCAGCCGTGCCGACGCGCTGGCTCGACCGGCCCGGGCAACCCCACTGACAGCTGGCACGGCACCAGCCTACGGCCGGGCGGCGTACGTCACCGGCCACGATGGTGCCGATGTTCGTCTAGCGGCGGTTGGCCCTCTTGATCAGTACCGCGACCAGGCCGGCAATGAGCGCGGCGGACGTGACGAGACAGCACAGCGTGGCGATGTGCCACGGCTTGACAGCACCCATGACCGCGCACGGTACCGGTAACACCGACTATCAAGGTGCCCTGTGCTTCAGGGTGCGGTGACGCCTTCGGTGTCGCGCTTCGGTTTGACGGGTGGGGCGAGGGCATAGCCGTCGTCGCGACGGACCACCATGGACAACTCCTCCAGCAGGGACAGCTTGCGCAACGCGGTCCGTAGGTCGACACCGGCGCGGGCGGCGAGCCGGTCCACGCCCATCGCGCCCCGGCGGGGCAGCGCCTCCAGCAGCGAGCGCGCGTCGTCGTCGAGCGTGTCGGTCGGCCGTTGCGGGCCTCGCGCCAGCGGGGCCAGGTCCGTGCCGATCCGGCCCACCTCCTCAAGCACGTGCGCCACCCCGGTGACCAGCCGGGCCTTGGGGAACTCGCGGAGCAACTCGTGTGCCCCGACGGACATCGCCGAGGTCACCGGCCCGGGCACCACCATGGCCACCCGTTCGGTGTAGATGGCTCGCCGAGCGGTCTGCGTCGCGCCACTGCGCGCCGACGCCTCCACCACGACGGTGCCCAGGGTGCCTCCGGCGATCACCCGGTTGCGGATCAGGAACCGGGGCCGCAGCGGCTCGGCGCCGGGCGGCCACTCGCTGACCAGCAGCCCGGTGTCGGCGATCCGGTCGAAGAGCGCCGCGTTGCCCATCGGGTACGGCCGGTCCAGGCCACAGGCGAGCACCGCGACGGTCAGGCCGCCCGCGTTGAGGGCACCCCGGTGGGCGGCAGCGTCGATGCCGAACGCGCCACCGGACACGACGGTCCAGTCCCGCTCGGCCAGCCCGTACCCCAGCTCAGTGGCGACGTGCTGGCCGTAGCCGGTGGCCGCCCGCGCCCCGACCACGGCCACCGAGCGCTCCAGGGCCTCGCCCAGCGGCCAGCTGCCGCGTACCCAGAAGCAGAGCGGTGGGGCCGTCTCACCGTCCACCCGGCGGGTGACGTCCGGCAGTTGCAGCGTGGCCAGGCCCGCCACCCGGGCCGGCCATTCCTCGTCGTCCGGTGTGACCAGCCGGGCACCGAGCCGGTCCGCCCGGTCCAGCGCCTCGGCCGCCACCGCCCGGGCGTCGCCAGCCGCCGACCGGGCGGCCACCGTGGTGTGCAGCCAGCCGTCCGGGCTGCCGCCGTCGAGCAGCAGGTCCAGGGTCGCCACCGGGCCGAGCCGTTCCACCAGTCGGTGCACCGCGCGGGTGCCCGGCTCGGCCAGCCAGGTCAGTGCGACCCGGGCCAGCCTGCGTTCCTCGTCGGCGCTCACGTCGCCTCCCCCGTCCGTAGTTGGATCGCCTCCCGGACGTCGTCCAGGTCTGGCCGGTCCCGGCCGTCCAGATCAGCGATGGTCCAGGCCATCCGGATCACCCGATCGAAGCCGCGCGCCGACAGCGAGCCGGAGTCGAGCCGGCCACGCAGCTCGACGGTGACCCGGGCGGGCAGTCGCCACGGCGGTCGGCGCAGATGGGGGCCGTCCACTTCGGCGTTGACCCGCCGGCCGAGGCTGGCCCAGCGGGTGGCCGCCGCCTGCCGGGCCGCCACCACCCGGGCGGCGACCGTCGCCGAGGGCTCGGCCTCGCCGTCGGGTGCCATCAGTTCCGCCGCCCGCACCGGCATCAGCCGCACCTGTACGTCGATCCGGTCGAGCAGTGGCCCGGAGAGCCGGCCCAGGTAGCGGCGGCGGGCCAACGGCGTGCACTCGCAGTGCGCGTCGCCGGCCGGTTTGGCGCAGGGGCATGGGTTGGCGGCCAGCACCAACTGGGTTCGGGCCGGGTACACGGTGCCACCCCCGCTGCGACTCAGCTGGATGCGGCCTTGCTCCAGGGGTTGACGCAGTGCCTCCAGGGCGCCCTTGCTGAACTCGGGGGCCTCATCCAGAAAGAGCACACCGCGGTGCGCCAGCGACACCGCGCCGGGTCGGGCCAGCCCCGAGCCGCCACCGACCAGCGACGGGATGGTCGCGGTGTGGTGCGGTGCCTGGAACGGCGGGCGACGCAGCAACCGGCTGCCCGGTGGCAGCAGCCCGGCGACCGAGTGCAGCGCCGTGACCTCCAGCGCCGCGTCGTCGTCCAGCTCGGGAAGGATCGACGGCAGCCGTTCGGCGAGCATCGTCTTGCCGGCGCCCGGAGGGCCGAGCAGTGCCACATGGTGCCCGCCAGCGGCGGCGACCTCCAACGCGCGCCGGCCCATCTGCTGCCCGGCGACCTCGGCGAGATCCGGCCCGTCGACGACCGGTGCCGGGGTGGCGGCCGGCGGCTCGATCAGCGGGGTGCCGTCGCGAACGAAGGCGACCAGCCGGTGCAGGGTGTCCACCGCTCGCACCCGTACCCCGGGGATGACCGCGGCCTCGGCGGCGTTGCCGACCGGGACGATCACCCGCTCGACGCCGGCCTGAGCTGCGGCGGCGACCATCGGGAGCACCCCGCGCACCGGCCGGACCGTCCCGTCCAGCCCCAGCTCGCCGAGGACCACCACCCCCTCCAGGGGAAGCAGCGGCAGCTCACCCGAGCCACCCAACAGAGCGGCGGCGATGGCCAGATCGAACGCGGAGCCGAACTTCGGCAGCGTGGCGGGCAGCAGGTTGAGGGTGATCCGCCGGTTGGGCCAGCGCTGGCCGGAGTTGACCACGGCGGCGCGGACGCGGTCGCGGGCCTCGTGCAGGGCGGTGTCCGGCAGACCGGAGATCACCACCGCTGGTAGGCCGGCGGCCAGGTCGGCCTCCACCTCGACCAGGTGGCCGGTGACTCCGACCAGCCCCACGCAGAGCACCTTCGCGTAGCTCATCGCGCGTCACCGCCAGCCCGAACGTCCGGTGTCCGCATCTCAGAACGCGCCCTTGAGGTGGTCGACCTGGGCCGGACCGGCGTCGGGCAGGCGCACCGACAGCACGTCGAAGCGCACCTCCTCGGCGGTCGTGCCGGTCTCGGCCAGCCAACGCGCGGCGAGCCCCCGCAGCCGGCGGGCCTTGGCCGGCACGATCGCCTCGGCAGGGGTGCCGAAGTCGTCGCTCCGGCGGGTCTTCACCTCGCAGAAGGCGAGCACCGGCCCATCCCACGCGATGATGTCGATCTCCCCGGCCGGGCAGCGCCAGTTTCGGGCGACCGGGCGCAGCCCTGCCTCGGTCAGGTGCCGGGCGGCGCACCGCTCGCCGTACGCGCCAACCGCCTGGTTCCGCTTCGTCATGGCCGGCACGGTGCCCGTCGCCGCACCAGCATCGCGACCCCGTCGGAGGCCGAACTGTGGACGACGGGTCACCTGTGGACAACCGGACGATCAAGCCCGCGATGTGCTAAACCACCCTGCTGCACAGGTGGGCGGCCGGCGAGGCCCGAGCCGGGTTCAAATGGCGCGGAGGCAGCCGGTCGCATACGGTGCCGGACGTGGACGGACGACGGAGCATTCCGGAAGATCAGGAGTCACGCTGGTACCCCGACGAGCGGGGTCGCGGTTACGGCGAGTCGGAGTGGCGTGGCGCGGGCGAACCGCGGTACCGGGACAGCGAGATTCCCGAGCAGCGTGGCGCCGACGAGGGTCGCTTCGGCGAGGACACCGGCGCCGGCCGACGTCGGGAGCCGGACTCCGGCCGCTTCGGGACCGCCGACGCGGGCCGCCTCGGCTCGGCTGAGCCGGATTCCGGCCGCTTCGGGGCCGTCGACGCGGGCCGCCTCGGCTCGGCTGAGCCGGATTCGAGCCGCTTCGCCTCGGCGGAGCCGGACTCGGCTCGCTTTGGCGTGGCGGAGCCGGACTCCGGTCGCTTTGGAGCGGTCGAGGGCCAGCCCGTCCGCTTCGGTACCCCCGAGTCCGAGTCCGGACGTTTCGGCGCGGTCGACCCGCTGGGGGACGCACGGCCGGAGACCGACGGATACCGGGCTACCCGGTCCCGGCGGGCGGACCGGGACCCCTCGGAGATCTCCGGTGAGCTGCCCGGTCGCCGGGCCGCCCGGGAGTCGGGCGGGACGGATTCCCCGCTGACCATCGGCCGCGAGGACGCCACCGCCAACCGCGTGGCGACGCCGACAAGCGACACGTCGGCCGGTGTGCTCGCCGACCAGGCTCGTCCGGCCCCGCTCGGCGGGTATCCGATCGTCGAGCCGACCCGGGGCGGCGACACGCCACACCCGCTGGAGATGCCGACCGGCCCGATGCATCCGATCACCCCCCGCGGCGACCTGCCCGCAGGCGAGCCGCCGGTGTATCCGCCGGTGGCCGACGGCGTCTACCGGACCCGCCGCCCGGTGTTGGCCGTACTCTTCGCCCTGCTGGTGTTGATCTTCGAGTTCCCCGCGCTGCGGGTGCTGCTGGCAGGCGTGACCGGTGATCCGGTGGACGCCGGGAACGTGGTGGTGGGCATCGCCCTGGTCGCCGCTCTGCCAATCTTCGCAACCGGGCTCTATGGGCTCCGTACCGGAGGTTTGGCGCTTTCCGACGGCGGCCGGGGCTGGCTACGCCCGCCGACGGCCTACCTGACCGTCGGCCTGGGGCTCTTCCTCGCGGCGGCGCTCGCCGCCGGCTGACCCGCAGCCAGCCCGTCGCAGCTGATGATTCACGCAACAACCAGGAAATAGTGGCCTCCCGCGACGCGGGAGGCCACTATTTCCATGAACCAGCGCGATCTTCCAGCGATCGAGCGGCGAGCGGCGAGCGGCGGGCGGCGAGCGGCCAGCGGCCAGCGGCGGAGCAGCACCCCACGCGCACCCCGGAACGGCTGAACGGGTGAGGGGCGTACACTGGCCAACTGGCGACCGCCTCGTGCGGTCGACCTCGCGCGCCCTCTTCACGAATCATCGCGGAGTGACGGCCTCCCTGGTCCCGATCTTGATCGGGTCCACCATGGGCCGGCGACCAGGCGCCAGGACGCCCGGCCACCGGCCGGGCGTGACAACCAGGGATCTTGAGGAGTACCCCAACCATGGCCGTCGTGACCATGCGCCAGCTGCTGGAGAGCGGTGTCCACTTCGGGCACCAGACCCGGCGCTGGAACCCGAAGATGAAGCGCTTCATCATGACCGAGCGCAACGGCATCTACATCATCGACCTCCGCCAGACCCTCGAGTACATCGAGAAGGCGTACGAGTTCGTGCGTGGGACCGTCGCCGAGGGTGGCAGCATCCTGTTCGTCGGCACCAAGAAGCAGGCCCAGGAGGCGATTGCCGAGCAGGCGACCCGGGTCGGCCAGCCGTACGTCAACCACCGCTGGCTCGGTGGCATGCTGACCAACTTCCAGACGGTGTACAAGCGGCTCCAGCGGATGAAGGAGCTGGAGGGCCTGGGTGACCTCAGCGGCACCACCGCCGGTTACACCAAGAAGGAGACCCTGCAGCTCTCCCGCGAGAAGATCAAGCTGACCCGCACCCTCGGTGGTCTGCGGGACATGCAGAAGCTTCCCGCCGCGGTCTGGATCGTCGACACCAAGAAGGAGCACATCGCCGTCGACGAGGCCCGCAAGCTGGGCATCCCGGTGATCGCGGTGCTGGACACCAACTGTGACCCGGACGAGGTCGACTTCCCGATCCCGGGTAACGACGACGCGATCCGGTCGGCCGAGCTGCTGACCAAGGTCGTCGCCGCTGCCGTCGCGGATGGTCTGATCGCGCGTTCCGGCCGTCGCCGGGGCACCGACGAGAAGCCCGAGGGTGTCGCGAGCGACGAGCCGCTGACCGAGTGGGAGCGCGAGCTGCTGGAGCCGAAGAAGGCCGACGAGTCGGCCGCCCCGGCCGAGCAGCCCGCCGCTGTCGCCGCCGAGCAGCCCGCCGCCGCCCCGGCCGAGCAGCCCGCCGCCCCGGAGCAGCCGGCGCAGGCCGCCACCGAGCAGCCGGCGGCCGCTACCGCGGAGTGATTGCACCGTCGCTGCCCCGCCGTCCCGTTTTCGGGCGCGGGGCAGCGGCGGTACACCGGGCACGATTCGCCCGGATCCGGGTAACCGGCACCTCTGACCATCCACACGCCGTCTCAACATCGAAGAGAGAGCCATGTCCCAAATCACCGCCGCGGACGTCAAGAAGCTCCGCGACCTCACCGGCGCCGGCATGATGGACAGCAAGAAGGCGCTGACCGAGGCCGAGGGCGACTTCGACAAGGCCATCGAGATCCTGCGCGTCAAGGGCGCCAAGGACGTCGGCAAGCGGGCCGGTCGTACGGCCGCCAACGGCCTCGTCGCCCACTCCGGCAAGGCGCTGCTCGAGCTCAACTGCGAGACCGACTTCGTCGCCAAGACCGAGTCGTTCATCGCGCTGGGCCAGCAGCTGGTCGAGCACGGCGAGCGTTCCGGCGTGAACACCGCCGAGGAGCTGCTCGCCACCGAGCTCGACGGCAAGGTCGTCGCGGACCTGATCCAGGAGCAGTCGGTCAAGATCGGCGAGAAGCTGGTGCTCAACCGGTTCGCCAAGGTCGAGGGCACCACCGCCGTCTACCTGCACCGCAAGGCCCAGGACCTCCCGCCGGCCGTTGGTGTGCTGGTGTCGTACACCGGCAAGACCGACGAGGCGGGCGACGCCGACGCCCGTGGTGTGGCCATGCAGATCGCCGCGATGCGGCCGAAGTACCTCACCCGGGACGAGGTTCCGGCTGAGGTCGTCGAGTCCGAGCGGCGCATCGCCGAGCAGACCGCCCGCGAGGAGAACAAGCCCGAGGCGGCCCTGCCGAAGATCATCGAGGGTCGGGTGAACTCGTTCTTCAAGGACTACGTCCTGATCGAGCAGTCGTCCGTGTCTGACAACAAGAAGTCGGTGAAGCAGCTGCTGGCCGAGGCCGGCATCGAGGTCACCCGCTTCGTGCGGTTCGAGGTCGGTCAGGCCTGAGTCGCCACCGGGCGCCGCGGGCGCCCGTGGGCAGAGACGTCAACGAGGAGGCCGCCGGTGTACGTGACAGGCACCGCGGCCTCCTCGTCACATAGGGTCGGCAGCGGCAGGTTCGCGGTACGCGCCGCACGGGGCGTGCGCGTGGGGAAGGGCGGGGCGGATGACGCAGGTTGTGAGTGACCGGACGCTGGCGGTGGACGATCCGACGGCGCCGCCGCCGGGGCGTGCCCGCCGGGTGGTGCTGAAGCTCTCCGGTGAGGTGTTCGGTGGCGGCGCGATCGGCGTCGACCCGGATGTCGTCCAGGCCATCGCCCGGCAGATCGCCACCGTGGTCCGCCGCGGCGTGCAGGTTTCCGTGGTGGTCGGTGGCGGCAACTTCTTCCGCGGCGCGGAGCTGCAGAAGCGCGGGATGGACCGGGCCCGCGCCGACTACATGGGCATGCTCGGCACCGTGATGAACTGCCTCGCGCTGCAGGACTTCCTGGAGAAGGAAGGCATCGAGACCCGGGTGCAGAGCGCCATCACCATGGCCCAGGTCGCCGAGCCGTACATCCCGCTGCGGGCGATCCGGCACCTGGAGAAGGGCCGTGTGGTCATCTTCGGCGCCGGCGCCGGGATGCCGTACTTCTCCACGGACACGGTGGCCGCCCAGCGGGCGCTGGAAATCCGGGCCGACGTGGTGTTGATGAGCAAGAACGGCGTGGACGGCGTCTACACGGCCGACCCCCGGATCGACCCCACCGCCAGCAAGCTCGACTCGATCACCTTCTCCGAGGCGCTGCGCCGCAACCTGCGGGTGGCCGACGCGGCGGCGTTCAGCCTCTGCATGGAGAACGGCCTGCCGATGCTGGTCTTCGGCGCGCAGGGTGACGACACCATCATCCGCGCGGTGGGTGGCGACAAGATCGGCACCCTGATCACCGCCTGAGCCCCGCCGATGGCGTTGGCAGCGGCGGTCTGACGACTTTCAGCAGAGCCCACGACGAGCACAGAAGGAGGCGAGGAGACCGGTGATCGACGACACCCTCCTCGAGGCCGAGGAGAAGATGGAGCGTGCGGTTGAGCACGCCAAGGAGGAGTTCGGCGCCATCCGTACCGGTCGCGCCAACCCCGCCATGTTTTCCAAGGTCATCATCGACTACTACGGCACGCCCACACCGCTGACCCAGATGGCGTCCATCGCGATCCCCGAGCCGCGGATGGCCATCATCAAGCCGTACGACAACTCGCAGATCAACGTGATGGAGAAGGCGATCCGCGACTCGGACCTCGGGGTGAACCCGAACAACGAGGGCACTCAGCTGCGCATCCTGCTCCCACAGATGACCGAGGAGCGCCGCCGCGACATGATCAAGGTGGCCCGGCACAAGGGTGAGGAGGCCAAGGTGGCGATCCGCAACGTCCGCCGCCGCGGCAAGGAGGAGCTGGACCGGATCGTCAAGGACGGCGAGGCCGGCGAGGACGACGGTCGCCGCGCCGAGAAGGAGCTCGACGACCTGACTCAGCGTTACGCGGCCAGCATCGACGACCTCGTCAAGCACAAGGAAACCGAGCTGCTCGAGGTGTGACGGTCCGCCCGCTGGGCGGGTGAGATGCTCCGAGGCCCGTCCCGACGTTGGGGACGGGCCTCGCGTCGTACCTCAGCACGAAATGGTGGTCTCGGCCAACTGCTCACCCGTGTCCGTGTCGCGGAGCGACAAGCGGGCGGTGGCCCGGCCCGGGTGCAATACCGGGGGCTGGCGGCCAGGGCGAGGTCCGTCGCCGTGCCTCGTCCACCGTGCCGGTACGGCGGGTGCAGTAGGCTCTGCAGGATTCCCGGCCACCGGGCGGTGAACACCGGGAATCGACCGACCGTCGGGGCGGTCAATCGGAGGAACATCGCGCGTGTAGGGGATGCTTGTGGTCTTGCGTCATGTGGTGGTTCTCGTGTCGCGTCGCGGTGCGTGATGTCCCACCCCGACCCCTACGGCAGCGAGCCTCGTGGCTGGGACCGGCCCGAGCGCCCGGTGGCACTGCCCTGGCCCGAACAGGACCTGGATGCGGGCCAGTGGAGCCGCCGTACAGCCCCCGGCCCCCCGGAGCTGTACGCCGAGCCGCACACCCGACCGTACGCCGACCCGCACGCGACGGAGCCGTACGACGAGCGTGGCCGCCCGGACGACCGGTACCGCTTCGACGACCGTGACCGGCACGATCGTTTCGACGACCGCGACCGGTACGACCACCTGCCTGCCGCTGGCGACGGGCCGAACGGCTACGACGGCCCGGAGCACCCGGACCGGGGCTCTCCCGCCCGCCTCGACGACCCCGGGTATCCGACCGAGCAGCTCGCGCCCGTCCGGGCCGACCTGGCACCGGACCAGGATCCGGCGGCGACCGGTCGACGGTCGAGAGGTCGACGCCGGGCCAGTGCCGACCGACCCGCCACTCAGCAGTTGGGCAATGGGCGTGCCGGCCGCAACCTCCCAGCGGCGATCGGGGTCGGGCTCGGCCTCGGCGCGCTGATCGTGGTGCCGCTGGCCTTCTACCCGTTGGCGTTCCTGCCGGTGATCGCCGCCGCCATCGCCATCGGCATGTGGGAGATGGCCCGAGCGGTCCGGCGCAGCGGCGCCCACCCACCGTTGGTGCCGCTGATCGCCGGCGGTGTGCTGACAGTCGGTCTGGCCTGGTTCGCCGGCCCGGACGCGCTCAGCCTGGGGCTACTGGTCACCGTGCTGGGCACCATGATCTGGCGGCTGGGCGACGGTCCGGCCGGCTTTCAGCGGGATCTCACCGCAGCCACCCTGATCGCCGTCTACGTGCCGTTCCTCGGCGGTTTCGCGGCGCTGCTGGCGGCGGCCCCCGACGACGGCCCGCTGCGCATCCTGGCCACGCTGATCGCGGTGGTCCTCTCCGACACCGGCGGATACGCGGCCGGTGTCTCCTTCGGCCGACACCCGATGGCCCCGTCGGTGAGCCCGAAGAAGTCCTGGGAGGGTTTCGCCGGCTCGGTCACCGCGGCGGCCCTGGGCAGCGCGCTGCTGCTGTGGCTGATGTTCGAGGTGGCCCCCTGGTGGGGCGCGTTGTTCGGGGTGGCCGTCTCCTGCGCGGCGGTCCTCGGCGATCTGGCCGAGTCCATGATCAAGCGGGATCTCGGTGTCAAGGACATGAGTAACCTGCTGCCCGGCCACGGCGGTCTGATGGACCGACTGGACTCGATCCTGTTCGCGGTGCCGACCGCCTACCTGCTGCTGGCGATCTTCGTGCCGATGGTGAACTGAGGTATGAATCACGGCGTCCCGGTCATCCGGCTCCGGCGGTCGCGGCCCGTTCGACACCTCCGGACCGGCACCTGCCGCCGGTGGCGTGACACACTGGACCAGCCATGACGAGCCTGCCGTTGATCCCTGTCATCTCGAACGCCCCCGCCGCGCGCCGGGCGTCCATGCCGCCGAAGCACCTCGCCGACCTGGACCTGGCCGGCCGGCAGGCGCTGGTCACCGAGTTGGGCGAGCCGGCCTTCCGCGCCAAGCAGGTCTCGAACCACTACTTCGGGCGGCTGGTCCGCGATCCGCAGGCGATGACCGACCTGCCGGCGGCGACCCGCGAACGGCTGGCCGGTCAGTTGCTGCCCACGCTGCTCAACCCGGTGCGGGAGCTGGCCTGCGACGACGGTGCGACCCGCAAGGCGCTGTGGCGGCTGCACGACGGTGCAATGGTTGAGAGCGTGCTGATGGGCTACCCGGACCGGGTGACAGTCTGCATCTCCAGCCAGGCCGGCTGTGGCATGGCCTGCCCGTTCTGCGCGACCGGCCAGGCCGGGCTGACCCGCAACCTGTCCACCGCCGAGATCGTCGACCAGGCGGTGTACATGGCCGGGGTGGCGGCCTCCGGCGCGGTCGCCGGCTCTCCGCCGCGGCTGTCGCGCGTCGTCTTCATGGGCATGGGCGAGCCGCTGGCCAACTACAACCGGGTCATCGCGGCGGTCCGTCGACTGGTCAGCCCTGCTCCGGAAGGGCTCGGCCTGTCCCAGCGGCACATCACCGTTTCCACCGTCGGCCTGGTGCCGGCCATCCGCCGACTGGCCAGCGAAGACCTCTCAGTGACCCTTGCGCTGTCGTTGCACGCGCCCGATGATGATCTGCGCGACGAACTCGTGCCGGTAAACCAGCGCTGGAAGGTAGCCGAGGTGCTGGACGCAGCGTGGGACTACGCCGCCCGGACGGGCCGTCGTGTGTCGATCGAGTACGCGATGATCAAGGACGTGAACGACCAGCCGTGGCGAGCTGACCTGCTCGGGCGGCTGCTGGCCGGCAAATTGGCCCACGTGAACCTCATCCCTCTCAATCCGACGCCGGGCAGCCGCTGGGACGCGAGCCCGAAGCCGGTTGAGCGGGAGTTCGTCCGGCGGTTGCGCGACGCCGGGGTGTCCACCACCGTACGGGACACCCGAGGTCGCGAGATCGACGGCGCATGTGGCCAGCTCGCCGCCGCCGAGGACAACGACACCAACACCGACCGCGCCGGAGAGGCACCGGCGTGACCGGGCGTGGCGAACGAGACCAGGAGACATAGTGGCGAGTCAGGGTCAGCGTTTCCGGCGCAAGGCGCTCCGCCGGGGATACAAGGTCGACGAGGTGGATGCCTTCCTCGACCGGGTCGAGGCGACGCTCGACGGCCGACAGGTCGGCGCCCCGGTGGCCTCCCAGGAGGTCCACGACGTCGTCTTCCGAGTCCGGTTCAACGGCTACGACGAGTGGCAGGTCGACCTGCACCTGGACCGGGTCGAGCGGCAGTTGGCCGAACTGGAGGAGCGCAGCAGCGCCGGGCGCGGCGGCGACCCTCGAATGGGTGACCGGATGGGCCCACCGGACCGTATGGGGCCGCCGATGCGCGATGACCGGGGCATGGTTCCGCAGCCGATGCCGCCCCGGCCGATGCCCGCGCAGGCCGGCCCGCCCGCCGACCGCTACGGCCGCTACGACGAGCCGACCGGCGCCTTCGCCGGCGGGTACGACGCCCCCCGTGGCGGTTACGACGCGCCGCGAGGCCCGGCCGGCCCCGGCCCGATGGGCCCCGGTGGCCCGATGGGCCCCGGCCCGATGGGTGGCCACGGTGTCCCGCCGCGCGGCCTGCCCGCAGGCCCCGGTGGCTATGGCCCGGATGATCAGCGTTCCCCCGGCGGGTACGGCCAAGACGACCAGCGTTCGCCCGGCGGGTACGGCTCGGACGATCAACGCTCGCCCGGTGGGTACGGCCCCGACGACCAGCGCTCGCCCGGCGGCTATCCGCCTGAGGAGCCGCGCTTCGACGGCTTCGAGGCCGGGCGGCACGGCCGCGCCGACATGACCGCCGAGATCCGGATGCCGGAGCGGGACCTGCGCGACATGCGCCGTGGCCCGGCCGGTCCGCCTCCGATGCCGCAGCAGGGCATCGGTGGCCCGCCGATGGCCGGCCCGCCCGCTGTGGCTGGCCCCCCGATGGGCGGTCCTCCGATGGCTGGCCCGCCCGGCAGCGACCTGTACCGGGTCGACCAGATCCGCCGCAGCTTCCAGGTGCGCCGGTTCGGCAGCGGGTACGACCCCGATCAGGTGGACCGGTTCTTCGACACCCTGCTCGGCGGCATGCAGCGCCGCAACCCGATGCCGGTTGACCCGAAGGACCTGGACACGCTCCGGTTCGGCCTGGTGCCCGGTGGCTACTTCGAGGCTGAGGTCGACGCCGCGCTCAAGGACGTGCAGGACATCCTCTTCGGGCGCTGACCCCGATACGTACGGACGAGGGCCCGTCCCCCGGGTGGGGGCGGGCCCTCGGCGTCGTCGGCCGGTCGTCCGGCGGGCGGTCGGGTCAGGAGCGCAGACCGTTGCGCCGCAGCACGGCGTCGCCGATCACGATGATCAGCAGCAGCGCGGCCAGGCCGATCAGCCAGATGTCCTCGACCCTGCCCTCGTGGTTGCCGCAGATCATCGCCAGCAGCGCCAGCGCGGACAGCACCGCGCCAATCTGCCCGGCCTTGCGGTGCCCGGGCTTGTGCTGGTCTGGCGACGTTACCGGCTCGCTTCCTGCCACTGTCGGTCCTTCCCTCGCGATCGGATCTTTGGTTAGTCTGGCACGCCTCCTGCTCGGTACGGTCGGGTGGGGGTTTCCCGGCCATCGGCCTTGCCCACCCGGGCCGAACGGCACTGCCGGCATCGAGGGGCGGCGGTCAGACTCCCTCCGGTAGCGTTCGGCGTACACCTGATTGTCTGTTTGAGGGGGACTGTGCGGTGCGAGTGACCGGAACCGGGCACGCCAGCATGCGGATCGACACGGCCGCGGGCAGCATTCTGTGCGACCCGTGGGTCAATCCGGCCTACTTCGCTTCGTGGTTCCCGTTCCCCGACAATTCCCTGCTCGACTGGGAGAGCCTGGGTCAGGTCGACTACCTGTACGTCTCCCACCTGCACCGGGACCACTTCGACGCGAAGCATCTGCGGGACTTCGTCTCCAAGGACGCCACGGTCCTGCTCCCGGAGTTCCCCACCTCGGAGATGGAGGACGAGTTCCGGGCGCTGGGCTTCACGAAGTTCCTGAAGGCCCCCAACGAGCAGGTCGTGGAGCTGCCCGGCGGCCTGAAGATCATGATTCAGGCGTTGACCAGCCCGACCGACGGGCCGATCGGCGACTCCTCGCTCTGGGTCGAGTACGACGGGGTGCGGCTGCTCAACCAGAACGACGCCCGCCCCACCGACCTGACCGTCTTCGCCGAGCTGGGGCACGTGCACGCGCATCTGCTCCAGTTCTCCGGCGCGATCTGGTACCCGATGGTCTACGAACTGCCGCAGGCGGCGAAGACCGCGTTCGGTAAGCAGAAGCGCGACCGGCAGTTCGACCGGACCTGGCGTTACATCGACGACCTGAAGGCGTCGCACGTCTTCCCGATCGCCGGCCCTCCGTGCTTCCTCGACGACGAGCTGTGGCAGTTCAACGACATCCACGGCGACGAGGGCAACATCTTCCCCGACCAGTCCGTGTTCCTGTCGGAGTACGCCAAGGTCGGCGGCACCAACGGCATCGTGCTGCTGCCGGGCAGCGTCACCGAGGTCACCACCGAGGGTGCGACCACCACTCACCCGGTGCCGATCGACGAGTTCTTCGCGAACAAGGTCGCCCACCTGGAGGAGATGCGGGAGCGCAAGCGCCCCATCATCGAGGCGGAGAAGGCGTCCTGGCGGCACCCCGAGGTGGACGTGCTCGGCCAGATGAAGCGCCGGATCGAGCCGCTGCTCGACGAGTCGATCTACCTGGCCAAGGGGGTCGGCGGCCCGGTCCGCTTCGACCTGGTGGGTTACGACGGGGTGAGCGTCGAATCAATCGTGGTGGACTTCCCGGGCAAGGAGGTCCGGCCGTACGCCGAGGAGAAGGTGCGCTACCGGTTCCGTACCGAGCGGTCGCTGATCGAGCATCTGCTCTTCATCGACGAGGTGGACTGGGTCAACTCGCTCTTCCTGTCCTGCCGGTTCTCGGCGGCCCGGATCGGTCAGTACAACGAGTTCGTCTACGCGTTCTTCAAGTGCCTCTCGGAGGAGCGGCTCCAGTACGCCGAGGGCTGGTACGACGAGCATGAGCGCAGCACCGACGCCGAGGACGTCACCCTGGGCGACTGGGTGGTGCAGCGGCGTTGCCCGCACCTGAAGGCGGACCTGACCCGGTTCGGCATCGTCGACGGTGACCAGCTCACCTGCCAGTTGCACGGCTGGCGCTTCGACCTGCCGTCCGGCCGCTGCCTGACGAGCGTCGGTCACAAGGTCCGAGCCCACCGCGTAGACGCGGAAACCCCGGCCCCAGCAGGCGAGGCGCTGAGCTGACCGCCCTCCAAGCCGCGTCGATCATGGAGTTGTGGTGGGTGACAAACTCCGCTCCCTGCCCCAAAGCAGGCACCACGCGTCCATGATCGACGCGGTGGAGGGCGGGCGGGGCGGAGGGCGGGTTAGGGGTTCAGGTCCTTGAGGATGCGGCGGGCGGCGTTGTGGCCGGCTGCGCCGATCACGCTGCCGGCCGGGTGGCAGCCGGCGCTGCCGGCGTACACGCCGTCGATGCCAGTGGCGTAGGGCATCCGATCCGTGAACGACACCGTGTTGTCGACGTGGTGGATGTGGCCGCCGGTGATGCCGAAGTGGGCCTCGATGCCCGGTGGGGGCAGCGGCACCGCGTCGGCGATCAGGTCGGCCGTGCCCGGGGCGTACCGCTCGACGATCTCGATGAGCCGGTCGACGTAGCCGGGCAGTTCCGCGTCCCAGGTGGTGCCCGCCAGTTCGTAGGGGACCGACTGCACGAAGAGCGCCGACGAGTGGTGCCCGGCGGCGTCGGAGAGCGACGGGTCGACGGTGGTGTGCAGGTACCACTCGATCGTCGGCTCCGCCGGCAGCAGCCCGGCCTGCACGTCCGCCCACATCGCCCGCAGTGCCGTCATCGGTGAGGTGGCCTCCCCACCGACCAGCGACGCGGACCCGGGCAGCAGGTGGATGGTCGAACCGAACGGGCTCGGCGTACCGACCGGCAGGCAGGAAAACTGCGGCAGCCCGGTGAGCGCCAGGTTGAGCTTGAGGGTCGTGCCGGGGCGGCGGACCGCCGCCATCCGCTCGCCGAGCGGTGCCGGGAGCGCGCCGTCGGGCAACAGGTTGATCAGCCGGTACGGGTCACACGCGCCGAGCACCACCCGGGCGGTAACCTGCCGGCCGTCGGCCAGCACCACTCCGCTCGCCGCGCCGCCGTCCAGGGTCACCGCACTCACCGGCGTACCGGTCAGAATGGTCGCCCCGGCGGCGCGGGCGGCCTCGGCGAACGTGCGCGAGACCGTGCCCATCCCGCCCTCGGCGATCATCCAGGTGCCGCCCGAGCCGGGTAGCCGGCACATGTTGTGCACGAGGAAGTTGTGGCCCGTCCCGGGGTCGTCCGGGCCGGCGTTGAGCCCGGACAGCCCGTCGGTGACCGCGTACATGCTGACCAGCAGCTCGGAGCGGAACTCGAACCGGGCCAGGTAGTCGGCCACCGAGCCCTGGACGAGGTCGACGAAGACCTGCCGCAGCGCCGGGCGGACGTGCCGCTCGGCGGTCTCCTGGACGCTGAGCGGCTCCGCCAACCAGGCCGGGGCGAGATCCTCGCGCAGCGCGGCCAGCTCGGCCTGCATGGCGTCGTCGGCGGCCACGTCGGCGGGGGAGAAGAACTCGGCGAGCTGCGCCCGGGTAGCGGCGGTGTCACTGCCGAAAAGCAGGTACGGCGAGCCGAGACCGCCGGGCGTGGGCAGGAAGTAGTGCGGGTCGCGCCGGAGCACCGGGATCCGTACGTCGAGCGTGGTGAGCAGCTCCGGCGGCATCAGCCCGAGCAGGTACGAGCCGGTGGAGTGGCGCAGCCCCGGCACCTTCGGGAACGGGTTCTCGGTGCGGGTCGCGCCACCGATCATGTCGGCGGCCTCCAGCACCAGGACGTCCAGACCGGCACGGGCCAGCAGGACTGCGGAGACCAGACCGTTGTGCCCGGCACCGACGATCAGGACGTCGGCGCGGGCCGGAATCTCACTGCTCATGCCGCCGCAGCCTAGTCCGCACCCCCGCCCCCCGCCCGCCCCCGCCCCGCCCCGCCCCGCACCCCCGCCTGGTGATCAAGAGGTTTGCGTCATGAGATGCGCTTTCGGTGACGCAAACCTCTTGATCAACTCGGCTGGGGGGTGGTGCGGGTGGTGCGGGTAGTGCCGGTGGTGCGGTGGGCGCGCCAGCGGGAGAGGGCCAGGGTGGCCGAGTAGCCGGCCAGGACGATCACGTGGAACAGGTAGAGCCAGAGGAGTACGGCCACGCCTGCGCCGATCTCGGCGAAGCCACCGAACGGCACGCCCAGGTTCAGCGGAAGCGAGGCGAAGAGCACGAAGCCGTGCATGAAGCCGGAGAGGTTCGCCGCGGTGAACGACCCGATCGCGAGCGTGGAGAGCCAGTCCGGCGAGGCCGGCCCGACCACCCGGAACACCCACATCAGCACCGGCGTGAGCACCAGCCAGACCGCGAGGAACGACAGCACCACGCCCAGCACGCCGAACCAGCCGCCCCGGCGTACGAGATTGGTGGTGAGCGGCAGCGCCAACAGGATCGACAGCAGCAGCGCGGGGGCCGGCGCGAGCAGCGGCAGCAGCAGTAGCCGGCCCCGCCAGCCGACCAGGTGCTCGTCGGAGCGGGGCGCGGCCACCGAGACGAACGCCCGGCGCAGACCCTCGCCGTACAGCGAGGCGGGCAGCAGTGAGGCCAGCGCCAGCAGCGGGGTCAGCTCCACCCCGGCGTTGACCAGCGCGTCCACCGCCCGGGGTGCGCCGATCGCGGTGGGTAGGGCCTCCACGGCGTACGAGGTCAGCCGGCGTACCCGGTCGGCCCCGGCGACCAGCGCGGTGAGCCAGATCGCCAGCAGGGCGACCGGCACCACCGCGATCGCCCCGTAGAAGGTGATCGCGGCGGCGTGCAGCGACAGGTCTCGCCCGCGCACGGGTCGAAACGCGGCACTGGTGATCCGCTTCGCCCGCTGCCACCCGCTCCCCATCGGGATCTCTTTCCCTGCCAAAGGGTCCGTCACTCATTAAGATCGCGCGCCATGACCGTTGTCACTACCGAACGCCTGATCCTGCGCGACTGGACGGCCGATCCGGCCGATCTGGCCCGGATCTACGACATCTACTCCCGCCCTGAGATCACCCGATGGCTGGGCGCGTCACCGGGACTGCCGATGACCGACCCGGCCCAGGCCGTCGAGCGGCTGGAACTCTGGCGGGACCGGCACGCCGCCGACGCCGGCCGCTACGGCACCTGGGCTGTCCAGGTACGCGAGACCGGCCTGGTGGCGGGCACGGCGTTGCTCAAGCCACTGCCGGGGCGCGATGCGGCACGGCGTACCGAGGACATTGAGGCGGGCTGGCACCTGCACCCGGATTCGTGGGGTCACGGCTACGCCACCGAGGCGGCCCGTGCGCTCATGGCGCGGGAGTTCGCCGCCGGTACCTCGGAGATCTACGCGGTCGTGTCGCCGGGTAACGAGCCGTCGCAGGCGGTCTGCCGGCGACTCGGCATGACGCACGTGGGCCGGCGTACCGACTGGTACGGCGGCGAGGAGTTGGAGACCTTCGTCCTGGCCGCCCCGGGCGGACAGCTGTCCCCGGGTCAGCCGGGCAGATAGCCGGGGGGCGAGTTCGGGGCGCCGGCCTCCGAAAGCGGCGAGGTCCGCGCGAAAGACCGCGTCGAGGAGGCCGGCGTCCTCGACGCCCGGGGCGACGACGATCTCGCCCAGTTCCAGGCCGCGCAGGCTGGCCGTGACCACGTCCTCGGCACTCATGCGCGGGACCACGCCGCGCTCCTGCACGCCCACGACCGCAGCAACTGAGCAGGGCCAGGGCGACGACCTTGACGTGTACGAGTTCCTTGACCTTGGGATGCGCGGTCCTCTCACCGACCCGCGATCACCAGGTCGTAGCCGTCGTCGCAGCCGGTCGGCCACGGCGGGGCAGGCATGTCGGTACGTGGATCGCCATCAATAGTCACGGTGGTCGAAGTGTTGACGCCTTCGTAGCACGTCAGTAATCTTTGGTCAACGCGATGCAAGATCTCGACAAAGACGTGCTTGATTCATTGCATGCGTAAGAAAAATCCGATGGGCCAACCCTTCTTGGTGGGTTTCGTCCCGCAATGCGGTGCCCCCGCACCGCCAGCACGTCGTCTCTTCGGCACCCCCCGTCACCGGCCCGATCGCGTCCCCCGCGTCGGGCCGGTGATGCACCGCCGCACACCCACCCCCGTGGTCAAGCCGCCCGCGGCAACCGTCCCCCGACGACAAGGACAGTGATGAGACGAACGAATCTGTTCAGGATGGTGGCGGCGACAGTCGCGGCCACGCTGATCGCCACGGCAGGGTCGACGGCCGTCGCGAACCCTGCGGACGCGGCCCGCCCCGCCGACACGGCAGCCGCGCCACGCACCGGCTTCGCTCCGGCGGCCACCAACCTCGCCCAGGGTCGCCCCACCCAGGAGAGCGGCCACGCCGACGTCTACGACTCGTCGAAGGTCGTCGACGGCAACGCGGGCAGCTACTGGGAGAGCGTCAACAACTCGTTCCCCGAGTGGGTGCAGGTCGACCTCGGCTCATCGCAGAGCGTCAACCAGGTCGTGCTGAAGCTGCCGACCTCCGGTTGGGCGACCCGCACGCAGACGTTGAGCGTCCAGGGCAGCGCCAACGGTTCGTCGTTCACCGACCTCGCAGGGTCGCAGACCTACACCTTCAACCCGGCGACCGGCAGCACGGTCACGATCAACATCAGCCAGACCGCCACCCGCTACGTTCGGATCACCATCACCGCCAACAGCGGTTGGCCGGCCGGGCAACTGTCCGAACTGGAGGTGTACGGCAGCGGCGGAACCACCCCGGACACCACCGCGCCGAGCGTGCCCGGCAACCTCTCGTACACCCAGTCGGGCACCACCATCACCCTCAACTGGGTCGCGTCGACCGACAACGCGGGCGGCAGCGGCATCGCCGGCTACGACATCTACCGCAACGGCGCGTTCCTCCAGTCCATCGCGAACGTGACCACCTTCAACGACACGCAGCCGGCCACGGCGACGGTGTCGTACCACGTTCGGGCGCGTGACGTCGCGGGCAACGTCTCCGGCAACAGCAACACGGTGACCCGCACCGGCAGCGGTGACACCACCGCGCCGAGCGTCCCGGGCACGCTGTCGCACAGCACGTCGGGCAGCACGATCACGCTCAACTGGGGTGCCTCCACCGACTCCGGTGGCAGCGGCCTGGCCGGCTACAACGTCTACCGTGGCGGCAGCCTGATCGCGGCCCTGGGCACCGTCCTCACCTACCAGGACACCCAACCGGCGACGGCGACCGTGTCCTACTACGTCCGCGCCCGCGACGGCGCCGGCAACCTGTCCGGCAACAGCAACACGGTCACCCGGACCGGCACCCAGCCCCCGGCCTGCACGAACGTGGCGCAGGGCAAGAGCATGACGGCGTCCGGCTCCACCTTCACCTTCACCCCCGAGAAGGCGAACGACGGGCAGCTCGGCACGTACTGGGAAGGTGCGGCGAGCTACCCGCAGAACCTCACCGTGGCGCTCGGTGCCAACCACTCCATCTCCGGCGTCACCGTCAAGCTCAACCCGGACCCGGCCTGGGGCACCCGTACGCAGATCATCCAGATCCTCGGCCGCGACCAGGCCTCATCGGCGTACACCAATCTGGTGTCGGCGGCGAGTTACCAGTTCGCCCAGGGTGCCAACGTGGTGAGCATTCCGGTCACCGCGACCACCGCGGACGTGCAGTTGCGGTTCACCGGCAACACCGGCGCCCCGTCCGGCCAGGTGGCCGAGCTTGAGGTGTGCGGCACGCCGGCCCCCAACCCGGACCTGGTCATCAGCTCGACGACCTGGTCGCCCGCGTCGCCCAGCGAGGTCACCCCGGTCACCCTCTCGGCCGTGGTGCAGAACATCGGCTCTGCGGCAGCCGGCGCCACCACGGTGAACTTCAGCCTGGCCGGCGCGGTCGTCGGCAGCGCCACGGTGGGCGCGCTCAGCGCGGGCGCCTCGACCACCGTGTCGTTCAACGCCGGTACGCGACCGATGGGCAGCTACGCCGTCTCGGCGGTGGTCGACCCGACGAACACGATCGTCGAGCAGAACGACGGCAACAACAGCTTCACCGCACCCGCACCGCTGGTGGTCGCGCAGGCCCCGGGCCCCGACCTGCAGGTGCTCAGCATCAGCTCCAACCCGCCGAACCCGGCCGTCGGGGCGTCCGTCACCTTCACCGTGGCGGTCCGCAACCGCGGCACCACCGCGACCGGCGCGACCACGGTCACCCGGTTGGTGGTGGGCAACACCACGCTCAACACCAACACCGCCTCGATCGCGGCCGGCGCGACGGTCACCGTGGCCGTCACCGGCAGTTGGACCGCCACCAGCGGCGGCGCCACCCTCACCGCCACCGCCGATGCCACCAACGCGGTCACCGAGACCAACGAGACCAACAACGCGTTCAGCCAGTCGATCGTGGTCGGGCGTGGGGCTGCGGTCCCGTACGTCTCCTACGAGGCGGAGGCCGGCCGCTACCAGGGCACGCTGCTGGAGCCCGACCCGCTGCGCACCTTCGGCCACACCAACTTCGCGACCGAGTCCTCGGGCCGCAAGTCGGTACGGCTCACCAGCACCGGGCAGTTCGTCGAGTTCACCTCCGCCAACCAGGCCAACTCCATCGTGGTGCGCAACTCCATCCCGGACGCGGCCGGTGGCGGCGGCATCGAGGCGACCATCAGCCTCTACGTCAACGACGTCTTCTCCCGGAAGCTGACGTTGTCGTCGCGGCACAGTTGGCTCTACGGCAACACCGACGGGCCGGAGGCGCTGACCAACACCCCCCAGGCCGACGCCCGACGGCTCTTCGACGAGTCGAACGCGCTGCTGTCGCAGTCGTACCCGGCCGGCACCCGGTTCAAGTTGCAGCGCGACTCGGGTGACACCGCCTCGTTCTACGTCATCGACATGATCGACCTGGAGCAGGTGGCACCGGCGGCGAGCCAGCCGGCCGGCTGCACCTCGATCACCTCGTACGGTGCGATCCCGAACGACGGGCTCGACGACACCGCCGCCATCCAACGGGCGGTGACCGACGACCAGAACGGCGTCATCAGCTGCGTCTGGATCTCCGCCGGGCAGTGGCGGCAGGAGCAGAAGATCCTGACCGACGACCCACAGAACCGGGGTACGCACAACCAGGTCGGCATCAGCAACGTCACCATCCGGGGCGCGGGCATGTGGCACTCGCAGCTCTACACGCTGACCGAGCCGCAGAACGTGGTGGGCGGCATCAACCACCCGCACGAGGGCAACTTCGGCTTCGACATCGACAAGAACACCCAGATCTCCGACATCGCCATCTTCGGCTCGGGCCGGATCCGTGGCGGTGACGGCAACGCCGAGGGCGGCGTGGGTCTGAACGGTCGCTTCGGCACGGGCACCCGGATCAGCAACGTCTGGATCGAGCACGCCAACGTGGGTGTCTGGGTGGGTCGCGACTACGACAACATCCCCGACCTCTGGGGCCCGGCCGACGGGCTGGACTTCAGCGGCATGCGGATCCGCAACACGTACGCCGATGGCATCAACTTCAGCAACGGCACGCGCAACTCGCGGGTGTTCAACTCGTCCTTCCGCACCACGGGAGACGACGCCCTCGCTGTCTGGGCCAACCCGTACGTCAAGGACCGCACCGTCGACATCGCCCACGACAACCACTTCGTCAACAACACCATCCAGCTGCCCTGGCGGGCGAACGGCATCGCCATCTACGGCGGCTACGGCAACTCGATCGAGAACAACCTGATCTACGACACGATGAACTACCCGGGCATCATGCTGGCGACCGACCACGACCCGCTGCCCTTCTCCGGGACGACGCTGATCGCCAACAACGGGCTCTACCGGGCCGGTGGTGTCTTCTGGAACGAGGACCAGGAGTTCGGTGCCATCACGCTCTTCCCGGCCACCAGAGACATCGTCGGGGTCACGATCCGGGACACCGACATCTACGACTCGACGTACGACGGCATCCAGTTCAAGAACGGCGGCGGCAACATGCCGAACGTCGCGATCACCAATGTGCGGATCGACAAGTCCAACAACGGCGCCGGCATTCTCGCGATGAGTGGTGCCCGCGGAAACGCCAACCTGACCAACGTGACCATCACGAACTCGGGCGACGGCAACATCGTCATCCAGCCGGGCTCCCAGTTCGTCATCAACGGCGGCTAGTCCCGGTGCTCGCCTGACCCGTGCTCCCTCGGTGCGCTCCGGCACCGGGGGAGCACGCTCATCTGGCTGGTCCCGGCCGCTTGATCGACACCGTTTCGGCGAGGTCGGGGTGTCCGAGGGCGGGGATGCCCCCATGTCGGTGATCTGGAGTCGATCATCGTCAGGCGCTGTCAGCAGGGCCCCTCGTGGTCGTCGCGGCGTTGGCAGCGGCCGGCGTGGTCGAGCTTGGCGTCACTGAACAATCGGGGCCTGGCGAAAGCTCGCGGGGTCGCTCCGTCGATGCCGGACAGGGTGTGCGATGCGGTTGCGGTGGGGGCTGCGGGACTAGGCTGGTCTGACCAGGATGGTCCGCTGAGGGGGTGAGCCCAGATGGCCCAGGCAGCGTTCGCGCCGGAGCCGGCGCCGCAGCACACCGAGCCGTCATTCGACGTGCTGCGGTGGCACGACGAGCCGTGGACGGCGCAGCTCGCCCTCGACCTGTTGCCGGAGACCAACGGCCCCAAGGTTGAGGTCCTGAGCGGAAGCGTGATCGTGACACCACATGCCGGGTATGACCATCAGGACGCAGAGCTGGATCTCGCCTATCTCCTCAAGCAGGCAGCCCGTCGCGCCAAGCTGTGGCTCTATGTAGAGGCGAACGTTGTCTCGGGCGAGAATCTCTTCATCCCGGACATCGTCATTCTCGATGCTCCGGGCGGCGGCAGAACAACGATGGACATCAGGCATGCCGTGCTTCTCGGTGAAATCGTCTCTCCCGGAAATCGACGCAAGGACATCATTGACCGACCGCGTGAGTACGCCGCCGTGGGCGTGCCCTATTTCCTCCGGGTTGACCTGCGGAATCGGGTGCCAACTCTCGCGTTGTACGAGCTAACCGAGGGGGAGTACAGGCCGGTGGCTGCTGCTGCAGCCGGGACGCGGTTCGTCATGCGCGAGCCGTTCGAGTTCTCCCTCGATCCAGCCGACCTGCTCGGCGAGGAAGCGCTGCCGGAGGAGCCGGCCACCGAGGGCTGATCCCGCAGCGAGAGGGCTGAGGGCGACGCGCTTGATCGACACCGTTTCGGCGAGGTCGGGGTGTCCGAGGGCGGGGATACCCCCATGTCGGTGATCTGGAGTCGATCACCGGCCGGAGGTGGCCGTCGATCCGCAGGTGAGTGGGGAGAGCTGAGGCTCCCAGTGGGCGTACAGCGGCGGTGGGGAAGAATGGCCGCGTGACTTCCCCCCGCGACCTCGTCCTACTCGGGTCCACCGGCTCGATCGGCACGCAGGCCATCGACATCGTCCGGCGTAACCCGGACCGGTTCCGGGTGGTCGCCGTCGGTGCTGGCGGCGGCAACGTCGAGCTGCTCGCCTCTCAGGCCCTGGAGCTGGGCGTCGAGGCCGTCGGGGTGGCCAGGGCGTCCGCCGCGCAGGACCTCCAACTCGCTTTCTACGCCGAGGCGAGCCGGCGCGGGTGGGCCACCGGCGACTTCAAGCTTCCCAAGATCGTGGCTGGGCCGGACGCGATGACCGAGCTGGCCCAGTGGCCGTGCGACGTCGTGCTCAACGGGGTGGTCGGCTCGCTGGGCCTCGCTCCTACGCTGGCCGCGCTGCGCGGTGGTCGTACTCTCGCGCTCGCCAACAAGGAGTCGCTCGTCGCCGGCGGCCCGCTGGTCAAGGCCGCGGTGACGCGGCCGGGGCAGATCGTCCCGGTCGACTCGGAGCACTCGGCGTTGGCCCAGTGCCTGCGCTCCGGGTCGCGCGGTGAGGTGCGCCGGCTGATCGTCACGGCCAGCGGCGGCCCGTTCCGGGGTCGGCAGCGCGACGAGTTGACGCAGGTCACACCCGAGCAGGCCCTCGCGCACCCGACCTGGAACATGGGGCCGGTCGTCACGATCAACTCCGCCACCATGGTCAACAAGGCGCTTGAGGTGATCGAGGCCCACGAGTTGTTCGACGTGCCCTACGCCGACATCAGGGTGATGGTGCACCCGCAGTCGGTGATCCACTCGATGGTCGAGTTCGTCGACGGGTCGACGATCGCCCAGGCCAGCCCACCGGACATGCGGCTGCCCATCGCGCTGGGAATCGGCTGGCCGGACCGGGTGCCCGAGGCCGCCTCCGCCGTCGACTGGACGGCCGCGCACACCTGGGAGTTCGCGCCGCTCGACGACGAGGCGTTCCCGGCCGTCGCGCTGGCCAAGGCGGCGGGGGAGGCCGGTCGCTGCCGCCCGGCGATCTACAACGCGGCGAACGAGGAGTGCGTGGCGGCGTTCGTGGCGGGCCGGCTGCCGTTCCTCGGCATCGTCGACACCCTGGAACGTGTGTTGGAGGACGCTCCGGACTTCGACGAACCAGGTACCGTCGAGGACGTGCTCACGGCTGAGTCGTGGGCACGCGCGCACGCGCAGGAGATCATCGCGGGTTCGGTGGAAGGAGCTTGATGTCGTACCTGCTCGGGGTGGTCCTCTTCGCCCTGGCCATTCTCATCTCGGTGAGTCTGCACGAGGCGGGGCACCTGCTCACCGCCAAGGCGTTCGGGATGAAGGTCACGAAGTACTTCGTCGGGTTCGGCCCCACCATCTGGTCGTTCAAGCGGGGTGAGACCGAGTACGGCGTCAAGGGCATCCCACTCGGCGGCTTCTGCAAGATCGTCGGGATGACTCCGCAGGACGACGACGTCGAGCCGGGCGACGAGTCGCGGGTGATGTGGCGCTACCCGGTCTGGAAGCGGACGATCGTGATGGCCGCCGGGTCGATCACGCACTTCGCGCTCGCCCTGATCACGATCTGGATCCTCGCCGTCTCCGCCGGCCTGCCCAACCCGGACTTCCCCACCACCGACTCGCAGGCCCGCGCGGAGCCCGCGGTCATCCAGCTCAGCCAGTGCGTCGTGCCGGAGAACGCGGTGCGGGCGTGCACGTCCGCCGATGCGGCTAGCCCGGCCGCCCAGGCGCAACTGCGCAACGGTGACCGGATCACCTCGGTCAACGGCACCCCGATCGGCTCCTACGGCGACCTGCTCACCACGCTGCGCAATCTCAAGCCAGGGGAGACCGCGCAGATCCAGTACGTCCGCGACGGGCAGCCGGGCACCACCAGCACCGTGCTCGCGCAGACCCAGCGGCCGCCCCTGGACGACCCGAGCGGCGCTGTCGCACCGGTGGCCGCCCTCGGCGTCGGCCTCGTCCCCAGCACCCCCACCCGCGTGACGTACGGCCCGATCGGCGCCTTCGGCGCCACCGCCGACTTCACCGGTCAACTGGCCGTCGGCACCGCCCAGGCGCTCCAGCGCCTCCCGCAGAAGGTCCCCGCCCTGTGGACCGCCCTCACCGGCGGCGAGCGGGACGTGGACACCCCGATCAGCGTGGTCGGCGCCAGCCGACTCGGCGGCGAGGCGGTGGAGAACAACGCCTGGCTGGTCTTCTTCATGCTCTTCGTGTCGTTGAACTTCTTCATCGGCGTGTTCAACCTGCTGCCGCTACTCCCGGTGGACGGCGGTCACATCGCCATCGCCTGGTTCGAACGAGCCCGCTCCTGGGTCTACGCGCGGATCGGCCGGGCCGACCCCGGCCGGGTGGACTACCTCAAACTGATGCCCTTCACGTACGTGGTGATCCTGATCGGTGGCGCGTTCACGCTGCTGACCATCGCCGCGGACGTCGTCAACCCCATCACGCTCTTCTCAAGGTGAGTGCCTGAAGTGACCGCAATCAGTCTCGGTATGCCCGCCGTGCCACCGCCGCCGCTCGCTCCCCGCCGGGCCAGCCGCCAGATCATGGTCGGCTCGGTACCGGTCGGTGGCGGTGCGCCGGTGTCCGTGCAGTCGATGACCACCACCCTCACCTCCGACATCAACGCCACCCTCCAGCAGATCGCCGAGCTGACCGCGTCCGGCTGCCAGATCGTCCGGGTGGCGGTGCCGTCCCAGGACGACGTCGAGGCGCTGCCGGCGATCGCCAAGAAGTCGCAGCTCCCGGTGATCGCCGACATCCACTTCCAGCCCAAGTACGTTTTCGCGGCGATCGACGCCGGCTGCGCGGCGGTCCGGGTCAACCCGGGCAACATCCGCCAGTTCGACGACAAGGTCCGGGAGATCGCGAAGGCCGCCGGTGACGCCGGCGTGCCGATCCGGATCGGCGTCAACGCCGGGTCGCTCGACAAGCGGCTGCTCAGCAAGTACGGCAAGGCCACCGCCGAGGCGCTGGTCGAGTCGGCGCTGTGGGAGTGCTCGCTGTTCGAGGAGCACGGCTTCCGCGACATCAAGATCTCGGTCAAGCACAACGACCCGGTCGTGATGATCCGGGCGTACCGGCAGTTGGCCGAGCAGTGCGACTACCCGCTGCACCTGGGCGTCACCGAAGCCGGCCCGGCCTTCCAGGGCACCATCAAGTCGGCGGTCGCCTTCGGTGCCCTGCTGGCCGAGGGGATCGGCGACACCATCAGGGTGTCGCTCTCCGCCCCGCCGGTGGAGGAGATCAAGGTCGGCAACCAGATCCTGGAGTCGCTGGGCCTGCGCGAGCGGGGCCTGGAGATCGTCTCCTGCCCGTCCTGCGGGCGGGCACAGGTGGACGTCTACAAGCTCGCCGAGGAGGTCACCGCCGGTCTGGAAGGACTGCCGGTGCCGCTGCGGGTGGCCGTGATGGGCTGCGTCGTCAACGGTCCGGGTGAGGCCCGCGAGGCCGACCTCGGTGTCGCCTCCGGCAACGGCAAGGGCCAGATCTTCGTCAAGGGCAAGGTCGTCAAGACGGTGCCCGAGGCGCAGATCGTGGAGACGCTGATCGAGGAGGCGCTGCGGATCGCCGACGAGATGGGCGCCGAGCTTCCCGAGGAGCTGCGCGGGCTGGTCACCGGCCCGACCGTCACCGTGCACTGATTTTTCCATTTGGAAAAGCGGCCGTTCCCCGCGGGGAACGGCCGCTTTTCTTGTGTCCCGGCCCGCCGATGCGCGGCGGGTAGGTGCTGTGGCGTACGGCGCTGCTGTGGTGCTCTTGCGGTCTGGTGCTTTTGTGGGTGCGGCGCTGCTGTGGTGCGGCGCTGTGGTGCCGTGTGCTGTGGGGCGGCCTTGCGTCACTCGGATTCGGCGAGGATCGCGTACAGCTTGCGTCGCGTCTCGTCGAGCACCTGGGCGGCCCGCTCACGCTGGTCGTCGGTGCCGTTCATCATCACCTGACGCAGGGCGTTCATCGCCTGCGCACCGGAGTCGCGGATGTCGTGCCAACTGCTCACCGTGCCCTGGGCGACGTCCGCCCACGGCGGGGTCTGCGCGGCCTCGGTGGCCTCCGCCTGACCGGTCTCGGTGACCGTGAACCGCTTCCGCCCGCCGCCGGACTCCTCCGTGCTGGCGACGATCACGCCCTCGTCCTCCAGTAGCTGGAGGGTGGGGTAGATCGAGCCCGGGCTCGGCCGCCACGCACCGCCGGTGCGGGAGTCGATCTCCTGGATCATCTCGTAGCCGTGCATCGGCCGCTCGGTGAGCAGGGCCAGCACGGCGCCCCGGACGTTGGGGCGTCGGCCCCGACCACGCCCTCGGCCTCGACCGCCCCAGGGGCCGCCGTGTCCGTGCTCGTGGCCGTGCGGACCGGGGGGGACCGGCGGGAAGCCGAACCCACGCATCCGAGCCTCGTGCATCTGGTGGTGCTGTCGATGGAACCTCATCGGGCTCTCCCTCTCTTCGTACTGTCGCTGATGCATCAACGATATATCGGCAATGCATCGCCGACAACCCTCTTCTTTATAAACCGTACGTACGTCTTGCTAAGGTGTCGGTCATGCGCCTGCTTCCCCCACCGGGCCCGGCCCGGGTCCTCACCCTCGGCACCCTGATCAAGACCGTTGGGCGGGGCCTCTGGCTCGTCGCGAGCGCGCTCTTCCTCACCCGATCTGTCGGCCTGTCGGCGACCCAGGTGGGCATCGGGCTGACCATCTCGGCGCTGGTCGGTGTGCTGGCCAGCACACCGAGCGGCTACCTGGCCGACCGTGTCGGCCCACGCGGCGTGCAGGTCGGCGCACTGTTCGCCGCCGGCACGTTGACCATCGGCCTGATCGCCGTCCGGTCGTTCCCCACGTTCCTCCTGGTGGGAGCAGCCACGGCGCTCGCCGACGCAGTCGAGCGCGGCGCCCGGGGCGCGCTGATCGCCGGAGCGATCCCGGCCGACCAGCGGGTACGCACCCGCGCCTACCTGCGGGCCACCACCAACGTCGGCATCTCCGTCGGTGCCGTCCTCGGCGGCTTCGCCATCGCCGCCGACACGCGAACCGGATACGTCGCGCTGATCCTGACCGCGGCGGCGGCGTCACTGGCCGCGGCGGTGATCTTCCTCGGGCTGCCCAGCGTCGCCCCGGTCGCCGCTCCGACGCACGGCCCCCGGCTGATCGCCCTGCGGGACCGCCCGTTCCTCGCCTTCACCCTGGTCGACGGGCTGATGTCCATGCACTTCAGCCTGCTCACCCTCGCCCTGCCACTGTGGATCGCCGGACACACCCGGGCACCCATCTGGATGATCTCCGCGTTGACGCTGGTCAACACCGTGCTGGTGGTGCTCTTCCAGGTACGTGCCACGCGGAGCGCCGCCACCCTGCCCGGAGCCGCCCGCGCCGCCCGTCGAGCGGGCGTGGCCATTGCCCTGGCCTGCGTACTCTTCGCCGCCAGCGGCGCGCTGCCCACGGCTGCCGCCGTCGCCCTCCTGTGCTGCGGGTCGCTGGCACACGTGACCGGGGAGCTGTGGCACTCCGTCGCCGGCTGGGGGATCTCCTTCGGGCTGGCGCCAGCAGACGCCCAGGGGCAGTACCAGGGGGCGTACGGCATGGGCTACGAACTGGGGAAGATGCTCGCGCCGGTGGTGGTGACCAGCCTCGCGCTCGGCTGGGGCGTACCGGGCTGGCTTGTGCTCGGTGCCCTGTTTCTCCTGCTCGGGACCCTGGTGCCCCCGGTCGTCCGCTGGGCCGGGCGGACCCGGTCGATCAGCGAGCCCGCAGAGCCGGTGACCGTCTGAGAGCCGCCTTGTCACTCGACCGGCGGAGCGGGGGGTCGATCTGGCAGGCTGGTAGTCGTGCTGACGGTGCCGGTACGCCAACTGGGGGAATCGGAGCGCCGCGCGGTCGAGCGACTGCTCGACCATGACCCGTTCGCGGGCGCGCAGGTCGCCGAGCGGATTGCCGCGCGCGGCCTCTCCTGGTGGCGGGCCGAGGGCAGAATCCTGGGGTACGGCACCCGGCGCAACCTGGAATCACTCTGCTGGCTCGGCGGCAACCTGACCCCGGTCCTGGCGACCGACGCCGCGGTGGGCGCCTTCGCCGACCTGCTCGCGGGTGAGGAGCGGCTGTGCTCCTCCATCGTCGGCCGGGCAGATGCCGTCCTCGGGCTGTGGGACCGGCTCTCCGACACCTGGGGGCCAGCACGAGACGTCCGCCCCAACCAGCCACTGCTCGCCGCCGACACCCTGCCGTCCGTACCGGCCGACCCGGAGGTACGCCAGGTCCGCTCCGGCGAGGTCGATCGGCTCTTCCCGGCGGCGGTGGCCATGTACACCGAGGAGGTCGGCGTCTCCCCGCTGGCCGAGGACGCCGGACGCAGCTACCGCCGGCGGGTCAACGACCTGGTCCGGGCCGGTCGGGCGTACGCCCGCTTCGTCGACGGCAAGGTTGTGTTCAAGGCCGAACTGGCCGTGGTGACCAAGCGGACCGCGCAGGTCCAGGGCGTCTGGGTGGCACCGGAGTGGCGGGGTCGAGGGATCGCCACGGCAGCCATGGCAGCCGTGGTCCGCGACGCGCTGCTGCGGGTCGCCCCCACGGTCAGCCTGTACGTCAACGACTTCAACCTCCCGGCCCGCCGGGTCTACGAGCGCTGCGGCTTCCAGCCGATCGGCACCCTCGCCACAGTCCTCTTCTGATCGCTGATCGCTTTGGCGCTGATCGCTTTGGCGCTGATCGCTTTGGCGCTGACCGTTTTGGCGCTGACCGTTTTGGCGCTGACCGTTTTGGCGCTGGGCGCTGGGCGCTGGGCGCTGGGGCGCTGGGGCGCTGGGGCGCTGAGGGCGCTGAGGGCGCTGAGGGCGTTGGGTGCCCGGCGCTGGGCGCTTGGCGGCTGAGCGCTGGCGTCTGCGTTGGGTTGGGTTGGGTGCGGCGCAGTGCCCGCCGTCAGGTGCCGGCGTCGGTCGCTGCCGCTTCGCTTGCAGATCTTGGACACTTCCCGTCAGCTGGGCGGGGCCCTGTTAACGGAAACTGTCCAAGATCTGCGGGTAGCTGTCGGTTGGGGCAAGGTCATTCGTCGCCTGCACCGGCCAGCGCGTCGCTCGCGGCGCGCGCGCCCGACAGTGGCGTCGCTCGCAGCGCGTTCGCGTGCCCGACAGTGGCGTCGCTCGCAGCGTCCCTGCACCGGACAGTGCGTCGTTCGCAGCGCGTCCCGCACCAGCCGGCGCGTCGCGTGCAGCCATCAAACCGCGCCGGGGTGCAGGGCGTGGAAATGCCGCTGGCCGGCACCCCGGGTTGGGGGTGCCGGCCAGCGGTCTGGTTCGGTGGGTCAGCTGTTCCAGTGCTGGGCGACGAGGTCGGTGGCCTGCTGCTCCCACTGGGCGTACGCATCGGGGTAGGCCGAGACCTGCACGGTCTGCGCGGCCTGGGTCAGGGGCATGTCCTGCCACCCGTCGACCTGCTTCAGACCCTTCAGGAACGCAGCCGTCGAGTAGGCGGGGTCGGTGATCTGCTCCGGCGTACCCCAACCACTGGTCGGGCGCTGCTGGAACAGACCCAACGAGTCATGGTCGTTGGCGTCGCCGAGGTGACCCAGGTTCTCCAACTTCGACTCCTGCAGGCTCGTGGCGATGGAGATGACCGCGGCCCGCTCCGGCAGACCAGCCTTCTTCGTCGCCGCGATGATCGCCTTGACGTTAGCGGTCTGCTCATCGTTCAGGGTGATCCGGGACTGGTCACCCTGCGGCTTGGCCGTCTGCACCGCGACGGGCTTGGTGTCGACCGGGTTGGCGTGGGCGGCGATCGGACCGGCGAAGACACCACCGGCGAACGCGAGACCAGCAACAGACAACACACTCTTACGAATGATCGTGTTCATGAGGGTTAGCTCCTTCGGGGGTAAGGACACCCAGCCGCCACAAAAGGGGGAACCGGCGTGCGGGGTGTGAGCACCTCGTCCGGGCGCATCAAAAATCAGGGGAAAAGTCTTTTGGGGGTCGGCGCCTGCGGGCCGGGGGTGGCTTGGGGCGCCGAGGGCGGCGGCCTACGAGCGGAGGGCTCATGGCGCCGGGTCCAGATGTAACGACCGGGGGGCCGGGGTCATTCCGGGGGTGGCCCATCCATCGGCACGCACAGGGAAGCGGTGACCGGGCGGTCGTTCGTAGGGACCGTAACGACCGGGCTGGGGCCGGCATTCCAACCCCGGGGGTCTGCACTCCAACCCGGGGTCGGCGTCCCATCCCTGCGGGGCGGGGTGGCGGGCCGGTGGTGCTGCGATCGTCAGGGTATGTAACGACCCCGGGCCGGCCATGATTCCAGGCCACGGGTGCGACCGATCACAGACCACGGGCTCCGAAACCGGGCATTCGATGTGTAATCGGTCAGCGCCCCGGGCGGCAGGGCGCTCGCCTGACGATGGTCAACTCCAGATCCCCGACATTGGGGCATCACCCGCCCCGGACACCGCAACATCCCCGACACCGAGTCGATCACCACGGAAGGCACGGTCGAGGGCCAGGGTCGACATCGCGGGTGATACCTCACAGTCATATTTATGCCTCACAGGTATCGCACAAACACCAACGACCGCCACCGAGCGGGCACTGCGGCACCGAGTTCCGGGCGGCGGTCCCCGGGCTGCCGCCGCGCGCCGCGCCGCGTGCCGGGTGCCCTGCTTTGCGCCGCGCCGCGTCGTGCCGCGCCGTGCCGCGCCGTGCCGTGCCGCGCCGCGTCGTGCCGTGCGGTGCCGCGTCGTGCCGTGCGGTGCCGCGTCGTGCCGCGTCGTGCCGCGTCGTGCCGCGTCGTGCCGCGTCGTGCCGTGTCGTGTCGTGCCGTGTCGTGCCGCGTCGCGTCGCGTCGGGGTGATTGCGTCGGCACGCGCGTCACGTGGGGCGGGCCGCGGCGCAGGGATCGGTGAGTCGGGCGCAGCGGGTGGCCCTGCTGCGCGTCGAGGTGGAGTTCATCCGCCGGTACCGGGTGTTCGCCCAACTGCTGTTGTCGGTCTTCCAACCCGACCGGCCGGTCGAGGACGTGCAGGAGGCGCTGGTCGGCATGGTCTGCGGGGTCGCGCAGACCTGATCGGAAGCCCTGCTCAGAGCCGGTAAATCGGTTGAGTCGACCGGCTCCGTACCGGCACGCTGGGTTCGCCGCCACCCACGTCCGGAGGGACACCAATGCGCCTGCTCCGTGATCTGTGGGGCACCTCGTCACGTCGTATGACGATCGTGGCCGTCCTGATCGTGCTCGGCGCCGCCGGCCAGGCCGGTGCGTCGGCGCTCGCCGGCGCGGTGCTGGTGCATCGCTCGACCGGCTTCTTCACCGTGCTGGCCGCGGCGTTGGTCGCCGTGGTGCTCAGCGACCTCGCGGTGAGCCTGCTGATGGCCGGTCTGACCGCCGACTGGTCCGCCGACGTGCGCCGCCGGCTCTGCCGGGTCGCACTCGGGCAGGACCTGCCCACCTTGGAGACCACTCCGGTGGGCGAGTTGCTCGACCGCATCGACGGGGACGTCTACCAGGTGGCGTCGGCGGTCCGTAACCAGGGCACCCGGCTCGCCCAGGGGCTCTGCGTCGGCCTGTTGTCGATGGTCGTCGCGCTGGTCGTGTGGTGGCCGGCCGGGATCGCGATGCTGCTGCTCACGGTGGTGCTCGCGGTCGGGCTCCGCCGGCCCACGGCGCGGATCGGTCCGGCCCGGATGGCCGAGGAGGAGGCGTGGTCGGACCTGGCCGCGGTGATGGAGGAGGCGGTGCACGGCCAGGACGACGTACGGACCAGCCTGGCCCGGCCGTACGTGTTGCGGCTCTACGCCCAGCGGGCCGCCGCCGTGCTGTCCCGGGGCCACCTGGTCTGGGTGTTGTCCGCCCGGGTGGCCACGGCCGCCACCGCGACGATCCGGGCTGGCATCGGCGCGGTGGTGCTCGGTGGGGCCTGGGCGTTGACCACCGACCGGATCGACGCTGCCCGACTCACTGCCATCTGGCTGCTCGCCCTGGCCTTCGGGGCCACCGCGGAACACGTCAGCCGGATGGTGCCGGAGATCCAGGAGGCTCTCGGCGCGTGGGCCCGGGTGCAGTTGCTCCAGAAGGCCCGGCAGGAGCCCGTCGGCGGGGCCAGCCCGACCGACGGTGACCTGCGCATCCGCGACCTGACATTCGGGTACCAGGTGAGTGGCCCGGAGAGCGGCCGGGGGGTGGCGCTGCGCGGGGTCAGCCTCACCTTCACGCGCGGCCGTTCGTACGCGCTGATCGGGCGCACCGGCTCGGGCAAGTCGACTCTGGCGAAGGTGCTCACCAGGGCCGTCGACGTGCCGCCGGGAACGGTCTTCCTCGGCGGCACCGATTTGTGCGACCTCGATGTCGAGCAGCTGCGCCGTTGGGTGGCGCTGGTGCCGCAGCGCACCGAGATCCTGGCCGGCACGCTCGCCGAGAACGTCGCGCTCTTCGACCCGGGGCTGCTCGATGCCGCAGCCCGGGCGTTGAACGAGCTGGGCCTGGCCGGCTGGATCGCCGAGCTGCCGGACGGGCTGGCGACCCGGCTGGGGGAGGGCGGGCACGTGCTCTCCGCCGGTCAGGAGCAGCTGGTGGCGTTCGCCCGGATTCTGGTCCGTGAGCCGCACGTGGTGATCCTCGACGAGGCCACCGCGCGGTTGGACCCGGTCACCGAGGCACGGGTGCAGCGGGCCACCGAACGACTGCTGCGCGACCGGATCGGGATCGTCATCGCGCACCGACTCTCCTCGGTGCGCCGCTGCGACGAGGTGGTGGTGTTGGCCGACGGCGCGGTGGTCGAGGCCGGCTCGCTGGAAACGTCGACGCGTTTCGCCGAGCTGCTGGCGACCAGCCACGCCGCCGCGTACGCCGCGGCGGTGCCGGCCGGCCGCGCCGGTGCCGGCACCGACCTGCTGGTCGGCCCCGACCCGGCCGACGCCTGGCCGAGCGGGCCGCCGACAGCGCAGGTCGGCCCGGTCGCCCTGGTTGAGCCGGTCGCGAAGGTCGCGAAGCTCGCGCCGGTTGAGCCGGTCACGGAGGTCGCGCCGGTCACGAAGGTCGCGCTGGCTGAGCCGGTCGCGAAGGTCGCGAAGGTCGCGCCAGTCCGTGCCGACCCGCCGCCACTGCCGTCCGTACCGCCGGCCCGGACGCTGCGGGAGATCGTCCGACTCTGCACCAACGATCCCCGGTACGGGTTGGCCGCGATCGTGCTGTTCCTGACGGTCACCCTGCTGGGGTTGGACGGCCCCGTGCTGCCCTGGCTCTGGGCCGACGTGGTCGACGGGACCGGCAACCCGTACCTGCCGGCGGTGGGGATCGTGGCCGGGCTGCTGGTCACCCTGCCGGTGCCGTTCTACACCCACGTCTGGTTCCCGCAGTGGTGGGTCCGGCAGATGCTGCGGATCGGCCTGCGCCTGGTACATGGACAGACCGGGCCGCGCCGGGTCAGCTCCCACACGCCGGCCGAGGTGGTGGCGCAGGGTGGCGACACCGAGCGGGTCGTCCAGCTCGCCGACAACGTGCTGGACCAGGCTGTCGCGCTGGTCCTGGTGGTCGCCATGACGGCGGTCACCGGCAGCGTCGTACCGGGGCTGTTCTTCCTCGGCACGATGGTCGTCTCCGGGCTGGCCGCGACGCTGTTCGGGCCGAAGCTCGAGCGTGCGGCCCGGGCGACGGTGGCGGCGCGGGCTTCCTTCGCGACCGCGCTGGTCTCCGCGCTCTCCGCGGCGCGGACGGTGAAGCTCGCTGGCGCGACCGCGGCGGTGCTCCGCCATCTGGCGGACCTGGACGTGCTGCGCAGCGACCGGCAGCGACGGGAGATCTCGGTGCAGGTGTGGGCGCGTTCCACGCCGTCGGTGGCCAGCGGTCTGTTGCCGATCGGCGCGTGGGCGCTCTACCTGAGCGGCGGCCTCTCCGCCGGGGCGGTGCTGGTGGCCGTCGCCACCCTGGGTGCGGCGCGTTGGTTCGCCTGGACCACCGCGTCGTTGATCTCCCAGCTGCCCTCGGCGCGGGTCTGGACCCGGCGCACGGCGGCGATGACCGGAGTGAGCGCGTACTCCGCGGGGGTTCCGGCGGTCGACCTGGCCGCCGGGACGGCGCCCGCGCCGACGCCACCGCCCCGGCATCCGCTGCGCCGGCTGGAGCTGCGCGGCTTCGGGGTGGTGCACTCCGACGGTACGGTCGCCGTCCGGGATGTGGACCTGACGGTGCAGCGTGGGCAGTTGGTGCTGGTTGTCGGGCCGGTCGGCTCGGGCAAGTCGTCGCTGCTGCGGGCGTTGGCCGGGATCGTGCACCACACCGGCGAGCTGGCCTGGAACGGCGACCCGGTCACCGAGCCGGAGCTGTTCCTGCGCCCCAACCAGGTCGGCTACGTCGGTCAGTTGCCCCGGGTGCTCTCCGGCACGGTGGCCGACAACATCGCGCTCGGGCACCAGGTGGACGCGGCCGGGGCGGTCAGCACCGCCCAACTCGACCATGACCTGGCCGCCGCTGGCGGGGGGTTGGGCCTGCTCATCGGGCACAAGGGCACCCGGCTCTCCGGCGGGCAGTTGCAGCGGTTGGCGCTGGCTCGGGCGCTGGCCCCGCGTACCGAATTGTTGGTCGCGGACGACGTGTCGTCGGCGCTGGACGTCACCACCGAGCTGGCGCTGTGGCAGGCGTTGCGCGGACACGGGGTGACCGTGGTCGGCTCGACCGCGAAGCGCGCCGCGTTGGTCCGGGCCGACCACGTGGTGGTGCTGATCGGTGGCACGGTGGCGGCCCAGGGCACCTGGCAGGACCTGGAGGGCGACTGGTCACACCTGGCCGGCTGACGGTGGGGCGGCTGCCGGGCACGGCAGCCGCCCCACCGGCGGGGGTCAGGCTGCGCGGGCGTACTGGGCGGGCCCGGTGTACGCGACGCCGAGCTTGGCGGCGGCCCGGCGCGGCCAGTACGGGTCACGCAGCAGCTCCCGGCCGAGTAGCACCAGGTCGGCTTCGCCGCTGGCGACGATCTGCTCGGCGTGCTCGGGCTCGACGATCAGGCCCACCGCGCCGGTCAGCACGCAGGCCTCGCGGCGGATCTGGGCGGCCAGCGGCACCTGGTAGCCGGGGCCGAGCGGGATGCGCTGGTCCACGCTCACGCCACCGGAGGAAGCGTCGACCAGGTCGACGCCGACGCCGGCCAGCTCGCCGGCGAGCACCACGCTGTCCTCGATCGTCCAACCGCCCTCGACCCAGTCGGTGGCGGAGATCCGGGTCAGCACCGGCACGTTCTCGCCGACCGCGGCGCGGACCGCGCGGGCCACCTCCAGGGTGAGGCGCATCCGGGCGGCCCGGTCGCCGCCGTAGGAGTCGGTGCGGTGGTTGGTCAGCGGCGAGAGGAACTCGTTGAGCAGGTAGCCGTGGGCGGCGTGGATCTCCACGGCGGCGAAGCCGGCATCCAGCGCGCGTTCGGCGGCCGCTGCGAACGCCTCGACCACTCCGGCGATGCCCTCCGCGTCGAGAGTGCTCGGCGTCCGGTAATCGGCGGTGAACGGCTCCGAGCCGGGAGCGACGGGCGTCCAGCCACCCTCGGCGTCCGGCACGCCGCCGCGGTTCGGTGCCCACGGTCGGTACGTGGAGGCCTTGAACCCGGCGTGCGCGAGCTGTACGGCAGGCACCGCGCCGTGGGCGGCGACGGACGCGGTCACCGGCCGCCACGCGTCGACGTGCGCATCGGACCACAGCCCGGTGTCCTGCGGGCTGATCCGGCCCTCGGGAAGCACGGCGGTCGCCTCGGTCAGCACCAGACCGGCGCCACCCACCGCGCGGCTCGCGAGGTGGATCAGGTGCCAGTCGGTGGGCAGACCGTCCGGGCCGGCGGAGTACTGACACATCGGCGCCATGGCGATCCGGTTGGGCAGAGTGACCGCACGAAGGGCCAGCGGTGTGAACAGGGAGCTCATGTGGTCATCCTCTCGGAAACGTCGACGGACCCCTCGGTGAGGAGTCCGTCGACATCGGTGTGCCGGGGTCAGGCGGGGACGGGGCTCAGCTCGTCCTGCCGGTCGGGTCGGGCGAGTGGGGCCGGCTCCGGGTCGGTCAGGTCGCGTCGGCCGGCGGACTCGTACGCGGCCCGGTCGAGGGTGCCCTCGCGGGCGGCGACAACGGTCGGCACCAGCGCCTGCCCGGCCACGTTGGTGGCGGTGCGGATCATGTCCAGGATCGGGTCGATGGCCAGCAGCAGGCCGGCGCCGGCCAGCGGCAGGCCCAGCGTGCTGAGGGTCAGGGTGAGCATCACGATCGCGCCGGTCAGGCCGGCGGTGGCCGCCGAGCCGACCACCGAGACGAAGGCGATCAGCAGGTAGTCGGTGACACCGAGCTGCACGCCGAACACCTGGGCCACGAAGATCGCGGCGAGTGCGGGGTAGATGGCGGCGCAGCCGTCCATCTTCGTGGTGGCGCCGAAGGGCACCGCGAACGAGGCGTACTCGCGGGGCACGCCGAGCCGCTCGACGGAGCGCTGGGTCACCGGCATGGTGCCGACCGAGGAGCGGGACACGAAGGCCAGCTCGATCGCCGGCCAGGCGCCGGCGAAGAAGCGCAGCGGGTTGAGGCGGCCGGCGAGGATCAGCACCAGCGGGTAGACCACGAACAGCACGATGGCGCAGCCGACGTAGACGGCGGTGGTGAACTTCGCGAGGGGGGCCAGCAGGTCCCAGCCGTACGAGGCGACGGCGTTGCCGATCAGGCCGAGGGTGCCGATCGGGGCGAGGCGGATGACCCACCAGAGCGCCTTCTGGACGATTTCCAGCAGGGAGCGGTTCAGTGCCACGAACGGTTCGGCGGCGTCGCCGACCAGCAGGGCCGCGGCACCGACGACGAGGGCGAGGAAGACGATCTGGAGGACGTTGCCCTCGACGAACGCGCCGACCGGGTTGGTGGGCACGATGCCGGTGAGGAAGTCGGTCCAGGAGCCGGTGTTCTTCGGCGGTGCCGCGTTACCCAGGTCGAGGGTCACGCCCTTGCCCGGGTTGACGAGCAGCCCGAGGCCGATGCCGATGCCCACCGCGATCAGTGCGGTGATGCCGAACCACATCAGGGTCTTGAGCGCGAGCCGGGCGGCGTTGGCCACGCCGCGCAGGCTGACCACGCTGACCACGATGGCGGTGAAGACCAGCGGCGGCACGGCCAGCTTGAGCAGCTGGATGAAGAGGTTACCGACGGTGTGCAGGGTGCTGGTCAGCCAGCTCAGGTCGTTGGTGCGGGCCAGGAAGCCCAGCGCGACGCCGAGCACGAGGCCGAGCAGGATCTGCACGGAAAAGGGAATTTTGCGCAGGCCGAAAGGCATGTGGGTCTTTCCAATTGTCTGGTCCGGTCGGGGTAGGCGTAAGAGCTGGCTACGCCGGACAGACGCCGCCGGCCTGCAGTCGGAGATCGACATACAGGCGGACGGTGAGGTCCCAGACATTGGTCATCGCCGGCCCACGCTACGCCGGTCCTTCTCCGTGGTGAAAGGGATGCCGATCGTGATGCTCCTTACAGCCCTACCGGCGGGCCAGGGCCAGGGCGGTGGCGGTGACCAGGCCCCACAGCACCGCGAGCGCGAGGACCAGCCGCTCCAGCACACCCACCACCGCGCCCCGACCGACGATGAGCATTGCCAGCCCGACCGTGGCACAGAGCGGCAGGGTCAGCGCGGCGGCCACGCCGGCCAACCGCCGCACCGCCGGGCCGGCCGGCCCGGACACGGCGAGCGTGACCATGGCGAAGACCACCGCCGCGGTCGCCGCGATGCTCGCGCCACCATGCACCAGATCCGCCGTCGTGGCTCGCTCGAACGGCGGCAGCGGGCAGCCTGCGGAGCAGGTCACCGCCCCGGACACGGCGGTGAACACGGCACTGGTGGCGAGCAGCGCCGGCGCCGCCCACACCCCGGGAGGCAGCGCCGCGCCGACCAGCAGCAACGCGCCGGCAAGCGCGAGGACCCCGATCCGGTACGTCGCGGCGTGGCCACTGCCGGCGATGCCCGCCTCACTGACGTACCCGGTGAGCCCTGGGCCAGGACCGGCGACCACGGCGACCGTCACCGCGACCGAGCCGGCCAGCGCGCACCCGGCCGCTGCCGAGGCGGCGACCCGGCGGGCGACGTCCGAGCGGGCCCTCGGCGCGGTCGTGGTGCCGGGCCGACCCGGCTCAGCCACGCCCGTGCGGCGTGCTCCAGCCGGACTCGTCAGGCCCGAGCGGCACGATGCCGCTCGGGTTGATCTCCCGGTGGGTGCCGTAGTAGTGCCGCTTGATGTGGTCGAAGTCCACCGTCTCGCCGAAGCCCGGGGTCTGGAACAGGTCCCGGGCGTACGCCCACAGCACCGGCATCTCGGTCAGCTTGTTGCGGTTGCACTTGAAGTGCCCGTGGTACGCGGCGTCGAAGCGGACCAGCGTGGTGAACAGCCGCACGTCGGCCTCGGTGATCCCGTCACCCATCAGGTAGCGCTGCCCCGCCAGCCGCTCGGACAGCGCGTCCAGTCGGGCGAAGAGAGCCCGGAACGCCTCGTCGTACGCCTCCTGCGAGGTGGCGAACCCGCACCGGTAGACGCCGTTGTTGACGTCGGCGTGGATCTCGGCCATCAGCGCGTCCATCTCGGGGCGCAGCTCGACCGGGTACAGATCCGGTGCGTCGGGAGCGTGCAGCCGTCGCCACTCGGTGGAGAAGTCGAGGGTGAGCCGCGGGTAGTCGTTGGTGACCACCCGGCCGGTCAGGGTGTCGACCAGCGCCGGCACGGTCACCCGGCCGGTGTAGTCGAGGTCCGTGGCCAGGTACGCCTCGGAGAGGAAGCTGACCCCGAGGACCGGGTCGAAGCCGTCCGGGTCGAGGGCGAACGCCCAGCCCCGCTCGTCCCGGATCGGGTCGACGGTGCCCAGCGAGATCGCGTCGTCCAGGCCGAGCAGGCCGCGCACGATCCTCGCCCGGTGCGCCCACGGACAGGCGCGGCACCAGATCAGCCGGTAGCGGCCGGCCTCCAGTGGCCAACGGTCCTGCTCGTCCGGGCCGCCGCCGGGCGGGGAGGTCGAGTCGGGCGTGACCCGACCGGTGAACCGGTTGGGCTGACGGACGAACGCACCGCCGCCGCTGGTCTCTGCGCTGAACTGGGCCCGGGCCATGCCGTCAACCTATCCGCTGCCGGCGCGGATATCCTGGCGCCGGCAGCCCTCGCGACCCGGTGGGCGTGCCCCCACCCCCGCCGTCTGCACCCCCGAAGGACTCGCGATGACCGTGGCATACCTGGTGGCCGGTGTCCGTACCCCGATCGGCCGGTACGCGGGCGCCCTGGCCGGTGTCCGCCCCGACGACCTGGCCGCGCACGTGATCCGCGAGTTGGTCGCCCGCCACCCGTCGGTGGACTGGGCGCGGGTGGACGACGTCGTGCTCGGCTGCGCCAACCAGGCCGGCGAGGACAACCGCAACGTGGCCCGGATGGCGGCGCTGCTGGCCGGCCTGCCCGAGGACGTGCCGGGCAGCACGGTCAACCGGCTCTGCGGCTCCGGGCTGGACGCCCTCGCCACCGCCGCCCGGTCCATCGTCGCCGGGGACGCGGAGCTGGTCATCGCCGGCGGGGTGGAGAGCATGAGCCGGGCGCCGTTCGTCATGCCGAAGGCGACCTCGGCGTACTCCCGCTCCGCCGAGGTGTACGACACCACCCTGGGCTGGCGGCTGGTGAACCCGCTGATGCGGGACGGGTGGGGGGTCGACTCGATGCCGGAGACGGCGGAGAACGTGGCCGCCGAGTACGGCGTCAGCCGGGCCGAGCAGGACGCCTTCGCGTACCGCTCGCAGCAGCGCGCGGCCAAGGCGCAGGCCGACGGCCGGTTCGCCGAGGAGATCGTGGCGGTGTCCGTGCCGGCCGGCCGTCGGGAGACCCGGTTGATCGAGGTCGACGAGCATCCTCGGGAGACCTCTCTGGAGAAGCTGGCCGCGCTGCCCACCCCGTTCCGTGACGGCGGCACCGTGACCGCCGGCAACTCCTCGGGCGTCAACGACGGCGCGGTCGCGCTGCTGGTGGCCAGCGAGGCGGCGGTGCATCGATACGGCCTCACTCCGCTGGCCCGCATCGGCGGCGCTGCGGCGGCCGGCGTGCCGCCCCGGGTCATGGGGATCGGCCCGGTGCCGGCCACCCGCAAGCTGCTCGACCGGGTCGGCGTCGAGTTGAGCGCGGTCGACGTGGTGGAGCTGAACGAGGCGTTCGCCGCGCAGTCCGTGGCGGTGCTGCGTGAGCTGGGGCTGCCCGTGGACGCCGACCACGTCAACCCGAACGGCGGCGCCATCGCGCTGGGGCATCCGCTCGGTGCCAGCGGCGCGCGGCTGGCGCTGACCGCCGCCCTGGAGTTGCGCCGTCGCGGAGGCCGCAGGGCTCTGGCCACCATGTGCATCGGTGTCGGGCAGGGCATCTCGTTGCTGCTGGAATCGGCCGACTGAGCGCGGAAACAGCGTGAAGGGATCTCCCGGACGCGGGACTCAGCCGCCTAGAGTGGTCCACACCACACGACCCGCGGGTCGACCGGTGCTCGCGGCACGCCCCGACGCTGGTGCCGTCCCGCGCCGCGGCGATGAACTGGGGAGCACGCTGATGCCGGACGGACTGCCGACCGAGATCGATCTGACCAGGCCGAGCGCGGCCCGGGTGTACGACTATTTTCTGGGCGGGGCGCACAACTTCGAGATCGACCGGCAGTTGGCCGAGCAGATCGCCAGCATGACCCCGAATCTCGCCGCCACCATGCGTTCCGGCCGTGAGTTCCTGCGCCGGGCTGTTCGGGTGCTGCTCGACGCCGGCATCGACCAGTTCCTCGACATCGGCTCAGGAATTCCCACCGTGGGCAACGTGCACGAGGTCGCGCAGGGGACGAATCCCAAGGCCCGGGTGGTGTACGTCGACATCGACCCGGTGGCCGTCGCGCACAGCCGGGAGTTGCTCGCAGGCAACGAGCTGACCGGAGTCATCCACGCTGATCTGCGGGAGCCGGAGCGGATCCTCGCCGAGACCCGGCAGCTCGGGCTGATCGACTTCAGCCGGCCGATGGGCATCCTGCTGGCCGGGGTGGTGCACTTCGTCCCGGACAGCGACCGGCCCGAGGAGATCCTGGCCACCCTGCGGGCGGCCGCCGCGCCGGGCAGCTTCCTGGTCATCTCGCACTCCACCTTCGAGGATCAGCCGCAGGAGATGCTGGACGCCCAACGCCTCTCCGCACGGACGGACACGGAGATCACGTTGCGCTCCCGCGCACAGGTCAACGGCTTCTTCGGCGATTGGACGGTCCTCGAACCGGGCGTGGTGCACATGCCGCTCTGGCGTCCCGACTCGGCGTCGGATGTGGATGAGCACCCCGAGCGGTTCGGTGCCTTCGGGGGCGTCGCCCGGTACGACCAGCCCGCCGGCTGATCTCCAGTGGCCGCTGTCCCGGATCCCATCGGGGTCGACGCCGGACGGGCCGACGCCCAGGGGTACGCCGGCGACTGGGCCCGCGCGGTTCGCCGACTCGGTTTCGTGCCCCTCAGCGCGGCCGAGACCGAGCGGCTGCTGCTGGTGCACACGATCCGGCTGGCCCAGGCGGTGCGGGCGGAGCCGTTCACCGCCCGCCCCGCCGAGGAGGTCGGGCGAGCGCTGGTGGAGGCGCACCTCACCGAGCCGCAGGCCCTGAACTGGACGCTGCACGCCCTCGGTGTGGACTTCCCGCGCCGGGTGCTGGGCGCGGGTGACCAGCCCGCGGACCTGGCCGACCGGATCGCGGCGGTGCAGGGCGGGCTGGCCGCCGGGTTCGCCAGCGCGCTGCGTGATCGCACCTTCAGCCAGCAGGAGCGGATCGCCCGATCCGCCTGGCAGGCGCGCGACGAGGTCGAGCAGGCGCTGCGCGACAGCGAGGCCCGGTTCCGGGCGGTCTTCACCGGTGCCGCGATCGGGATCGGCATCGCCGGCGTGGACGGCCGGATCATCGACGTCAACCAGGCGTTCGCCGACATGCTCGGCTACTCGATCGAGGAGTTGCGCGAGACCAACGTGGCGGCGCTGTTCCACGCCGACGACGCCGCCGGGATGTGGGAGCTGTACCAGGAGCTGATCGACGGCAAGCACGACGCGGCCCGGGTGGAGAAGCGTTACCACCGCAAGGACGGCACCGTGGTCTGGACGGATCTGGCCGTCTCGCTGATCCGAAAGGACGGCCGGCCCCGGTTCACCGTCGCGCTGGTCGAGGACATCACCCAGCGGTACGAACTCCAGCAGCGGCTGCGCTTCCAGGCGCTGCACGACCCGCTGACCGGGCTGCCCAACCGGACGCTGTTCTTCGAGACGCTGGGCCGGGTCCTCGACAGTGCGGGCGCCGGGCAGCGGGTCGGGGTGTGCTTCCTCGACCTGGATGGCTTCAAGGCGATCAACGACAGCCTCGGCCACGACCTGGGTGACCGGCTGCTGGTGATGATCGGCCGGAGGCTGGCCGCGTGCGTGGCCGATCATGGCCACCTGGTCGCCCGGATGGGCGGCGACGAGTTCGTGATCCTCGTCGACGGCGGGGACGACATCGAGGATGCGGTGGCTGTCGCGGAGGCCGCGCTGGCCGCCGTCGCGGCCCCGGTGCACGTCGGTGACCATCAGTTGGCCGTCTCGGCCAGTGTGGGCATCGTGGAGTGCCCGGCCGTGGAGACCACCGCGTCGGAGCTGATGAAAGCAGCGGACAGCACGCTCTACTGGGCCAAGGCGGCTGGCCGGGGCCGGTGGGCGGTCTACGACCCGGAGCGCAGCGCCCGGGACATCGCCCGGTCGGCGCTGGTCGCCGGGCTGCCGGCCGCACTGGACCGGGGTGAGTTCGTGCTGCACTACCAGCCGATCGTTTCGTTACTGGAGGGCAGCATGCTCGCGGTGGAGGCGCTGGTCCGGTGGGAACATCCGGAGCTGGGTCTGATCGGGCCCGACCGGTTCATCGGCCTGGCTGAGGAGACCGGCCTGATCGTCCGGCTCGGCGAGTGGGTGCTGCGGCAGGCCTGCCACGACGCCGAGCAGTGGCGGCGGGAGTTCCCCGACGCCAAGCTGGTGGTCAGCGTCAACCTGGCCGCGCGGCAGGCCGACGACCCGGCGATCGTGGACACGGTGGCCGACGCGCTGCACACCAGCGGGCTGCCGGCGGAGCTGCTCCAGTTGGAGTTGACCGAGAGCGCCGTGATGGGCAGCGCCGGTGAGCCGCTGCGCAGCCTGCACCGGCTCGCCGCGCTCGGCGTCCGGCTGGCCGTGGACGACTTCGGCACCGGCTACTCCAACCTGGCGTACCTGCGGCGGCTGCCGATCCACTCCCTGAAGCTCGCCGGACCGTTCGTCGAGGGCATCCGCGCCGATGGGGCCGACGTCGCCGCCGACCACCGCGACGAACGGATCGTCGACGCGTTGGTCCGGTTGGCGCACGCGTTGGAGCTGTGGGTCACCGCCGAGGCGGTGGAGACCGGGGTGCAGGCGGAACGGTTGCGGGCGCTGCGCTGCGACACCGGGCAGGGCCGATACTTCGGTGCCCCGGCACCGGCCGATGCGATAACGGCCCGGCTGCGCGGCGGGGTGGCGGCGTGAGCCTGACGGATTCGCAGACGGTGGTGACCGTGGTGGCCGCGCTGGCCATCCTGGCCGGGTTGGCGGGCGTGGTGGTGCCCGGTCTGCCGGCGTTGCCGCTCTGCTGGGGTGGGGTGCTGGTCTGGGCGATCTTCGGCGGTGCCGGCATGGGTGGCTGGGCGGTGTTCGCCGCTGCCACGTTGGTCGCCGCGAGCGGCGCCGTGATCAAGTACGCGTGGCCCGGGCGGAACCTGAAACGCACCGGTGTGCCGATGTCCACGCTGCTCGCCGGTGGGGTGCTCGGCATCGTCGGGTTCTTCGTGGTGCCGATCGTGGGGTTGGTGCTCGGCTTCGTCGGCGGGGTCTGGGCGGCGGAACGGCTGCGACTCGGCAGCAACCAACTCGCCTGGCCGTCCACGGTGCAGGCGCTCAAAGCAGCCGGCCTGTCGATGCTGGTGGAGTTCCTGGCCTGCGTGATCATCACAGCTCTCTGGGTAGCCGGCCTCCTCCTCACCTGACCCCGCTTCGTTGGTGATCAAGAGGTTCGCGTCACGAGCGGTCCGAAATCTGACGCGAACCTCTTGATCACCCGAACGAAGGAGGGGTGGGGGCGCGGGGCACTTGTCGGGTACGGCGAATTGCCGTACGTGAGAGAGAGGTCGTGCCCCGCGCCGCCGCGGCCGGGCGGTCCGAGCGCCCGGGGGGTGGCCCGTCGCGAACGGGCCTGGTCACGGGGTCAAGGATGCGGCCGGGGTGGCCGGAGTGGCAACACAATTAGCCGCGACGGCGGTGAGATTCCCACCGACTACGTATTGACCGCCTTGATCGGCCGGGATCACACTTTGCGCACTCGCACGCGGAACCACCTCAGGGAGGTGTGCAGTGGCAACGACCCCCGTGCCAACCGCCGAGCATCCGATGGACGACGACGCCCGACGGCTCGCCGAACTCGGCTACAAACAGGAGCTGCGCCGCAAGTGGAGTGGCTTCTCCAACTTCGCCATCTCGTTCTCGATCATCTCGATCCTGGCCGGCTGCTTCACCACCTTCGGCCAGGCGTGGAACAACGGCGGGCCGGTCGCCATCTCCTGGGGCTGGCCGCTGATCTCGTTGTTCATCCTGATCATCGGCTTCTGCATGGCGGAGCTGGTGTCGGCGTACCCGACCGCGGGCGGGATCTACTGGTGGGCGGCCACCATGGGCCGTCCGGTGCACGGCTGGTTCACCGGCTGGTTGAACCTGATCGGTCTGGTGGCGGTCACCGCCTCGGTCGACTACGGCTGCGCGACGTTCCTCAATCTCACCCTGTCGGCGCTCTTCGACGGCTGGGCCGGGACGCTGCGTCAGGCGTTCATCCTCTTCGTGATCATCCTGGCGCTGCACGGTCTGATCAACATCTTCGGGCACCGGATCATCGACGTACTCCAGAATGTCTCGGTCTGGTGGCACGTGGCCGGCGCGGCCGTCGTGGTGGCCATCCTGGTCTTCGTTCCCGACAACCACCAGAGCTTCCAGTTCGTGTTCACCGAGCGGTTCAACAACTCCGGCTTCGGTGACGGGGACGTCGGCGGGCTGACGTTCTGGTTCTACGTGCTGCCGCTGGGTTTCCTGCTGACCCAGTACACGATCACCGGCTTCGACGCCTGTGCGCACGTCTCCGAGGAGACTCGGGGCGCCTCACAGGCCGCCGCTCGCGGGCTCTGGCAGTCGATCTTCTATTCGGCGGTCGGCGGCTGGATCCTGCTGCTGGCGTTCCTCTTCGCGGCCACCGACGTCGAGGCGGTCAACGCCGCGGGCGGCTTCTCCGGTGCGATCTTCGAGTCCGCGCTGACCCCGGTCTTCTTCAAGGTCGTCATCATCATCTCCACCATCGGGCAGTTCTTCTGCGGGATGAGTTGCGTGACATCGATGAGTCGCATGGCGTACGCGTTCAGCCGCGACCGGGCGGTGCCGGGCTGGCGACTGTGGTCGAAGGTGGACCGCAACGGCACCCCGGCCAACGCGATCATCGGCGCCACCGTGGCCGGCATGGTCCTCACCCTGCCGGCGCTCTACGAGAGCTCGGCCGGCATCCCGATCGCCTTCTACGCGGTGGTGTCCGTCGCGGTGCTCGGGCTCTACCTGTCCTTCCTCATCCCGATCGCGCTGCGCCTGCGGATGGGCGACCGGTTCACCCCCGGCCCGTGGACGTTGGGACGGAAGTACAAGCTGCTCGGCTGGATCGCGGTGATCGAGATCGCGGTCATCGCGGTCTACTTCGTGCTGCCCATCGTGCCCGCCGGGGTGCCCGGCAACGACGAATTCACCTGGTCGGCGGTGAACTACGCGCCGCTGGCCGTCGGCGGGGTGCTGCTGGTGGTCGCCGTCTGGTGGTACGCCTCGGCCCGCAAGTGGTTCACCGGCCCCGTGCGTACCGTCGAGGACCCGGCGCGGTCGCCCGACCCGACACCTGTCGACGGGCCGGGCTGACCCGTTCGTCCCGGTCCGCCGCTGCGGCGGACCGGGACGCGGTACGGCCTCAGCCGGCCGCCTCCGCGTATCCGAGCGATCCCGTTTGCGGGGGTGGCCACAGCGGGCATTGACGGTGATCCGTTCGACCCGGTAGACCTTGGTGATGGAGGCCCGCGAATGAGGAAAGCGCCGCTCACGCTGGAACAACTGCGGGTCGCCGTCGCCGAGGGTGAGATCGACACGGTGGTGCTGGCCCTCGTCGACATGCAGGGTCGGTTGCAGGGCAAACGGTTCCACGCGCCCTTCTTCCTCGACCAGGTGGTGGCCAACGGCAGCGAGGGCTGCAACTACCTGCTCGCCGTGGACGTCGACATGAACACCGTCGACGGGTACGCGATGTCGAGCTGGGAGCGCGGCTACGGCGACTTCGCGATGGTGCCGGATTTCGGCACACTGCGTCGGGTGCCCTGGCAGCCCGGCTCCGCGCTGCTGCTGGCCGACCTGGCCTGGCTCGACGGCTCGGGTGACGTGGTCGCCTCGCCCCGGCAGATCCTGCGCCGACAACTGGACCGGCTGGCCGAGCACGGGCTCACCGCGTACGCCGGCACCGAGCTGGAGTTCGTGCTGTTCCGCGACTCGTACGAGGACGCCTGGCGGCGCGGCTACCGCGATCTCACCCCGGCCAACCAGTACAACGTGGACTACTCGCTGCTCGGCACCGCCCGGGTGGAGCCGCTGCTGCGCCGGATCCGCACCGAGATGGCCGGGGCGGGGCTGACCCCGGAGAGCGCCAAGGGTGAGTGCAACCTCGGCCAGCACGAGATCGCCTTCCGCTACGACGAGGCGGTGGCCTGCGCCGACCACCACGTGATCTACAAGAACGGTGCCAAGGAGATCGCCGCCCAGGAGGGCATGGCGATCACCTTCATGGCCAAGCCGAACGAGCGCGAGGGCAACTCCTGTCACATCCACTTCTCGTTGCGGGACTCTTCCGGCTCGTCGGCCATGCTCGGCGACGGCCCCGCGCACCTGTCGCCGACCGGGCAGCGGGTGCTCGCCGGGCTGCTGGCCACCATGCGGGAGTTCAGCCTGCTCTTCGCCCCGAACATCAACTCCTACAAGCGCTACCAGCCGGGGTCGTTCGCGCCGACGGCGCTGCGCTGGGGCGTGGACAACCGCACCTGCGCGCTGCGGGTGGTCGGGCACGGCCAGGGCATGCGGGTGGAGAACCGGGTGCCCGGTGCCGACGTCAACCCGTACCTGGCAATCGCCGGGCTGGTCGCCGGCGCGCTGCACGGCATCGACGGCGAGCTGGAGCTGGGCGCGGAATGCACCGGCAACGCGTACGACGACCCGGACGCGGAGCGGGTGCCCAGCACCCTGCGCGATGCCCTGACCCTCTGGGAAAACTCCACGGTGGCAAGGGACGCGTTCGGCGCCGAGGTGGTGGCCCACTACGCCAACCAGGCAAGAGTGGAACTCGCGGCGTACGACGCGGCGGTGACCGATTGGGAGCTGACCCGTGGCTTCGAACGCCTCTAGCGGTCCCCCCCAGCCCCGCCGCGCCCCAGCTCCCCGCGTCGATCATGGACTTGTGGTGGGCGGCATGTCGGGGAGGGGGGCTTTTGTGGGGCACCACAACTCCATGATCGACCGGGCAGGGAGGTGGAGTGCGTGACCGTTTTGGTGGATCCGGCTTCTGGGATGGGATTTCGGGAGGTCAGCGGGGCCTCCGTGGAGGAGGTTGATGCGGCGATCTCGCGGGCCGCGACGGCGTTCGAGGCGTGGCGGGCGGTGGGGCCGGGGGATCGGGCGCGGTTGCTGCGGCGGTTCGCCGCTGTTATCGACGCGCATCTGGACGAGCTTGCCGCGTTGGAGGTCCGCAACTCCGGGCACACCATCGGCAACGCCCGCTGGGAGGCCGGCAACGTTCGCGACGTGCTGGACTACTACGCCGGCGCGCCCGAGCGGCTGACCGGGCGGCAGATCCCGGTGCCCGGTGGGTTGGACGTCACCTTCCACGAGCCGCTCGGCGTGGTCGGCGTGATCGTGCCGTGGAACTTCCCGATGCCGATCGCCGCCTGGGGTTTCGTCCCGGCCCTAGCCGCCGGCAACACCGTGGTGCTCAAGCCCGCCGAGCTGACCCCGCTCACCGCGCTGCGGCTCGCCGAGCTGGCCCGCGAGGCGGGCCTGCCCGACGACGTCCTCATCGTCGTACCGGGTGAGGGCGCGGTGGTGGGGGAGCGGTTCGTCAGCCACCCGGCGGTCCGCAAGATCTGCTTCACCGGCTCCACCGAGGTCGGCACACGGATCATGGCCGGCTGCGCCGCCCAGGTGAAGCGACTCACCCTGGAGCTGGGCGGCAAGAGCGCGAACATCGTGTTCGCCGACGCCGACCTGGAGCGCGCCGCCGCGACCGCGCCGGGCGCGGTCTTCGACAACGCCGGCCAGGACTGCTGCGCACGGTCGCGGATCCTGGTCCAGCGTCCGGTGTACGACCGCTTCCTGGCACTACTCGAACCAGCGGTACGCGCGGTGCGGGTGGAGGACCCGTCCCGGGACACCGCCGAGATGGGGCCCCTGATCTCGGCGGCTCAGCGGGACCGGGTCGCCGGCTACCTGGCCGGGGCGAAGGTCGCCTTCACCGGCTCCTGCCCCGACGGCCCCGGGTTCTGGCAGGCGCCCACGGTGCTGCTGGCCGACTCGCCGGCCGACCGGCACTGGCGGGAGGAGATCTTCGGCCCGGTGGTCTCGGTGCTGCCGTTCGACGACGAGGCCGACGCGATCCGGCTCGCCAACGACACCGAGTACGGCCTCTCCGGCTCGATCTGGACCCGGGACGTGGGTCGCGCCCTCCGCCTGGCCCGCGCTGTCGACGCGGGCAACCTCAGCGTCAACTCGCACTCCTCCGTGCGCTACTGGACCCCGTTCGGCGGGATGAAGCGCTCCGGACTCGGCCGTGAGCTGGGCCCGGACGCGCTGCACTCCTTCACCGACGTCAAGAACGTGTTCATTTCGACAGAGGAGTGACGCCAGTGCAGGGTCGGTTGCAGGACCGGGTGGCCGTGGTCACCGGAGCGGGTAGCGGCATCGGGTTGGCCACCGTCCGGCGGTTCGCCGCCGAGGGGGCCCGGGTGATCTGCGTGGACATCGACACGTCGGCCGGCGAGAGGGCCGCCAACGAGTGCGGCGGTGAGTTCGTGGCCACCGACGTGGCCGACGAGTCGGCGGTACGCGACCTGTTCGACGGTGTGGCGGACCGGCATGGCCGGGTGGACATCGCGTTCAACAACGCCGGCATCTCACCGCCGGACGACGACTCCATCCTGGACACCGGTCTCGACGCGTGGGAGCGGGTGCTGCGGGTCAACACGACGAGCGTCTACCTGTGCTGCAAGTACGCCATTCCGCACATGCGCCGCCAGGGCAAGGGCTCGATCATCAACACCGCCTCGTTCGTGGCGTTGATGGGCGCGGCGACGTCGCAGATCGCGTACACCGCGAGCAAGGGCGGCGTGCTGGCGATGACCCGGGAGTTGGGTGTGCAGTTCGCCCGCGAGGGCATCCGGGTCAACGCGCTGTGCCCCGGCCCGGTGGCCACCCCGTTGCTGCTGGAGCTGTTCGCCGCCGACCCGGAGCGGGCCGCCCGCCGGCTGGTGCACGTGCCGATGGGCCGCTTCGGGCAACCGGAGGAGATCGCCGCCGCGGTGGCGTTCCTGGCCAGCGACGACGCCTCGTTCATGACCGCCGCGCAGTTCGTGGTCGACGGCGGCATCACCGGCGCGTACGTCACGCCCCTATGAGAGCGGCCCCGCAGTCGCGAACTCTGCCGGCCCTGAGGCGCCGGCCGCTGATCGGGATCAGCGCGTACGTCGAGCCCGCCGACTGGGCGGCCTGGCGGGGCGTGCCGGCCGTGCTGGTGCCCGAGGCGTACGTGGGGGCGGTGACGGCCGCCGGTGGCCGGGCGGTGGTGCTGCCGCCGGACGACCTGGACGGCGACGTGGTGGCCGTCCTCGACGGGCTGCTGCTCGCCGGAGGCGCCGATGTGGGCCCGGGGCGGTACGGCCAGCCGCCCGACCCGCGTACGGAGGATCGGCCGGACCGGGACGCTGGCGAGCTGACCCTGTTGGCCGCCGCGCTCGCCGCCGAGTTGCCGGTGCTGGGTGTGTGCCGGGGGATGCAGTTGCTCGCCGTCGCCTACGGCGGCACCCTGCACCAGCACCTGCCCGACGTGGTCGGTCATGAGGCGCACCGTCCAGCGCCCGGCGTCTATGGCGGCCACGCGGTGCGGTTCGCGCCGGGAAGCCTGGCCGCGACGGTGTTGGCCGGGGTGGACCAGGTCAACTCGTACCACCACCAGGCAGTCGCCGAGCCGGGTCGGCTCGCGGTCACCGGTTGGGCGGAGGACGGCGTTGTCGAGGCGGTCGAGGACCCGGCTCTGCCGTTCGTGCTCGGCGTGCAGTGGCATCCGGAGAACGAGCCGGATCCTCGCCCGATCACCGCACTGGTCGAGGCCGCTGGCCAGCGGGTTGATGACGGATGTGACGGACGTCGCCCCCGCCCGGTGATGTGACCGGTGGGAGGATCGGCGCATGGGCAAGGTCTATCCGGAGATCGACGGTCGACTGCGTGACTTCATCGCGGCCCAGCCGGTCTTCTTCGTGGCCACCGCGCCGTCCGGTGCCGAGGGGCACGTCAACGTCTCGCCGAAGGGCATGCGGGGCACGTTCGTCATCCTCGGCACGCACCGGGTGGCCTACCTCGACTACCACGGCAGTGGGGCGGAGACCATCGCCCACCTGCGGGACAACGGCCGGATCACGCTGATGTTCTGCGCCTTCGACGGGTCGCCGAAGATCGTCCGGCTGCATGGTCGGGGCAGCAGCGTCGCGGTGACCGAGGGTGCCTTCGCCGACCGGCTCGCGGAGTTTCCCGCACCGCCGGACGTGCACGCCGTCCGGGCCGTGATCACCGTCGAGGTGGAGCGGGTCAGCGACTCCTGCGGCTACGCGGTGCCATTGATGGACTTCCGCGCCGAACGTGACCTGTTGCTCACGTCACACTCCCGCCGTACCACCGACGACCTGGTGGACTACCGGGCCACCAGGAACGCGGCGAGCATCGACGGGCTGCCCGTCTTCTGACCCGTCGCGGCGCTCCGGCAACTGCCGCTCGACCCGGCTGCGTACCCGCGCTGTCCGGTGCCCGACGGCTCAGTCGGACATAAACAGCGTCCAAGCATCGTCATGCGTTACGTTGCTGATCCGCTGGGGTACAAGTCGGAGCACGGCAGGCGAAGATCAACGGTCGCGGGGCACGACCGGAGCGGGGAGGCTGTATGAGCTCGGCCCAGGGGGGCGCGGACGCCGGGCATCCCGTCGCGTCCGGCGGGGAGATCCCCCCGATGCTGGCAGCAGCTTTCGTGGCCGGTGGCGAGATGGGGGAGCGGCTGAGCGGCTTCGACTGGTCCAGCGGTCCGCTGGGCGAACCCGGTCAGTGGCCCGTGGCGCTCTCCAACTCGGTCGGCATGATGCTCGCCTCCAGCGCGCAGATCGTCATGTTCTGGGGCGACGACCAGCTCGCCTTCTACAACGACGCCTACCGGCCGACCATCGGCAGCAAACACCCGGACGTGCTCGGCCAACCGGCCCGCCCGCACTGGGCGGAGACCTGGGCGGTGCTCGGCCCGCTGCTCGATGGCGTCCGGCGCACCGGGCGCTCCTACCGCGGCGAGGACCACCCCTTCCTGCTGGACCGGCACGGCTTCGTCGAGCAGACCTACTTCAACGTGTCGTACGACCCGATCTGGGGTGACGACGGCTCGGTCAGTGGCGTCTACTGCATCGTCAACGAGACCACCGGCCGGGTGCTCGGCGAGCGCCGGCTGCGGGCACTGGCCGAGCTGGGTGCCGACCTGAGCGACATCGGCAGCGCCGCCGCACTCGGGCGGACCGCCGCCGAGGTGCTCGGCCGGTACCGGGCGGACGTGCCCTTCGCCTTGATCTACCTGGCCGACGAGAGCGGCCGGCTCACCCTGGCCGCGTCGACCGGCACCGACCCGGCCGCCGTCGGCGTCACCCCGGAGCTGCTGGCCCGGGTGACCGCCGACGGCCAGGCCGGCACGGTCCAGGTGGCCGATCTGCTCGACCCGACGCCGGTCGACGCCGCCGACCAGGCCTTCGTGCTTCCCCTCACGGCGACCAACCAGACGGTCGGCGCACTGGTCGTCGGCGTGGCCCGCCGGCTGCCGCTCAGCGACGACTACCGCACCTTCCTCGACCTGGTCGGCGCCCAGATCTCCCGTGCGGTCGGCACGCAGCGGGAGTACGAGCAGCAACGGGCCCGTGCCGCCGAGCTGGCCGCGCTGGATCAGGCGAAGACCAACTTCTTCGCCAACGTCAGCCACGAGTTCCGTACCCCGCTGACCCTGGTGCTCGGCCCGCTGGAGGACATGCTGGCAGATCCGGCGCTGCCCGCCGCCGAGATCGACCGGCTCACCATGATGCACCGCAACGCGCTGCGCCTGCTCAAGCTGGTCAACACCGTGCTGGACTTCTCCCGGCTGGAGTCCGGGCGGCTCGCCGCCCGCTACCAGCCCACCGACCTCGCCGGCTACACCGCCCGGCTGGCCAGCACCTTCCGCTCGGCCACCGACCGGGCCGGATTGCGGCTGGTGGTGGACTGCCCGCCGCTTTCGGAGCCGGTCTTCGTCGACCGGGACATGTGGGAAAAGATCGTCCTCAATCTGGTGTCGAACGCGGTCAAGTTCACCTTCGACGGCGAGATCCGGGTGCGGGTCCGGGCCACGGACGGTGTGGCCCGGCTGGAGGTGAGCGACACCGGCATCGGCATCGTGCCGGACGAGCTGCCGCACGTCTTCGAGCGCTTCCACCGGGTGCCCGGGGTGCGCGCGCGCACCCACGAGGGCACCGGGATCGGCCTGGCGCTGGTCCGGGAGCTAGTCGAGATGCACGGCGGCGAGGTCGGGCTGACCAGCCAGCTCGACGAGGGCAGCACCTTCACGGTGACCGTCCCGTTCGGGTCGGCGCACCTCCCCGCGGACCGGGTGGCGGCGTTCGGCCCGCTGCCCGCGGGTGCGCCGGAGCAGGCCCGGTTGTACGTGGCGGAGACCGCGCTGTGGACCGGCGCCGGCCCGGCACCCGAGTTCGACAGCCGGCCGACGGAGGGCACCCCAGCCGGACGCATCCTGGTCGTCGACGACAACGCCGACCTGCGCGAACACGTCACCCGGCTGCTCTCCCCGACCTGGGAGGTGGTCACCGCGCGCGATGGGCTGGCGGCACTGCCGCTGGCCCGCGAGGGCGGCTTCGATCTGGTGCTCACCGATGTGATGATGCCCCGGCTGGACGGGTTCGGGCTGGTGAGCGCGCTACGCGCGGACCCGCGTACCCGGCATGTGCCGATCGTGCTGCTCTCCGCCCGGGCCGGCTCCGCCGAGGCCGTCGCCGGCCTCTCCGTCGGGGCCGACGACTACCTCACCAAGCCGTTCACCAGCCAGGAGCTGATCGCCCGGGTCCGGGCCAACGTCGAGCTGGGTCAGCTTCGTGGGCAGATCATCCGTCGGCTCCGGGCGCTGGCCGACGCTGCGGTGGCGGTGAACACCGCCCGGTCCACCGGCGACGTGCTCCAGGTCGCCGCCCGGCACGCGCTCAGCCTCGCCGAGGCCGCCCGGGTGGTGGTGACCGCGACCGGCGCCCGATCCGAGGCGGACACCGGCGCCACCACCGCCACCGATCCGTTCTTCGTGGCCGAGCTGACGGGCACCACCGGCGAGACGCTCGGCGAGTTGCAGGTCTGGCGGCCGGCCGGCGACGACGCGCAGGCCGACGAGGCCGCGTTGACCCAGCTGGCCCGGCTGGTCGGGGTGCGACTGGAGAACGCCCAGCTCTACGAAGCCGAACACCGCATCGCCACCACGTTGCAGCACAGCCTGCTGCCCCGGACGCTGCCCCAACTGCCCGGCGCGGTGGTGGCCAGCCGGTACCTCCCCGGCAGCGCCGACGTCGAGGTCGGCGGTGACTGGTACGACGTGATCGCTCTCGAGGACGACGAACTGGTCCTGGTCATCGGGGACGTGGTCGGCAAGGGCGTCCAGGCCGCCGCGGCGATGGGGCAACTGCGCAACGCGCTGCGGGCGTACCTGCTGGAGGGCTACGACCCGGGTGAGTCGCTGACCCGGCTCAACCGACTGGTCGGGTCCACCGAGCGTCGATCCTTCGCGACGGTGGTCTGTCTGCTGTTCAACCCGCGCACCGGCCGTCTGCGGTACGCGAGCGCCGGTCACCCGTCCCCACTGGTGATCAGAGGAAGCGACGTTGCGTTCCTGCACGACCGTGCGCTCGGCCCGCCGGTCGGCGCCATCCCCGACGCGACGTACGAGGGGGTCGAGGGGGAGTTGGCACCCGGCAGTCGACTGCTGCTCTACACCGACGGGCTGATCGAGGACCGTCAGCTCGACATCGACGCCGCGCTGGCTCAGCTGTGCGTCGACGCGGCGACCCCGGGTGAGCACGTGGTGGACCTGATCGACGCGGTGGTCGCGCGGGTCGCCGGGCAGCCGCGCCGTGACGACGTGGCGGTCCTCGCCCTGGAGGCGGCGGAGCTGAACCGTTTCGTGCTGCGGCTGCCGGCGGACCCGACCCGGCTGAGCGTGCTGCGCAAGCGCCTGGAGGACTTCCTGGTCGCGCACGCGGTCGGTGAGACGGACCTGTTCGACCTGACCGTCGCCGTCTCCGAGGCCGCCGCGAACGCCATCGAGCACCCGGTCCACCCCGCCGAGGCCATGATCAGCGTGGAGGTGGCCATCGACGATCGGACGGTGACCGCAACCGTGCGCGACAGCGGGCAGTGGCGCGAGTCGACCAACTCCGGGTTCCGTGGGCGTGGGCTGACCCTGATCAAGGCCCTGGGCGACCTGTCGGTGCGGCGTACCGATGAGGGCACCGAGGTGACGGTGCGCCGGCAGCTGCGGAGCTGACCGCGCGCCCGGCGACGGCCGGGGTGTCTCAGACCGGCCGAAGCCAGCTCTGCTCGCCCAGGCCGGAGATCTCCAACACCCGGCGGACCTGCCGCGACGGCAGCACGGTGAGCGTGCCCGAGAACTGCTGGGCGAGCCGGACGAGGGCGTGGATGGCGGCCGAGTCGAAGAAGGTGACCGCGCTCAAATCGAGGGTGATCTGCTCGGCGGGCTCACGCAGCGCGGTGTTGAGCATGGTGTCGGCGGTCGCCATGTCGACCTCACCGGCCACCACCACACGGAGGTGATCACCGTCGATCTCCGCGCTGGCGGAGAAGACTGGTGGTGCTCCCCCTTGATCCACGCAGACACCATGGCATAGGCGACCTGGCAGGGCAACAACCGGTCCGGGCCCGCCGTGGCGCGGGTCACCAGCAGCTCCGGCGATAGGCTTGCGGCATGACCGTCCGCCCGCCGCTGACCCCAGGCACGCTCTCCCCGATGCGACCGGTGCCCACCCACATTCCCCGCCCGGAGTACGTGGGCAAGAAGCGCCCGCAGGAGTGGCGTGGCTCGCACGTGCAGACCTCGGAAACCATCGAGAAGATGCGGATCGCGAGCCGTCTCGCCGCCCAGGCGACCCAGCTCGCCGGCGAGCACTGCAAGCCCGGCGTGACCACCGACGAGATCGACAAGGTGGTGCACGAGTTCCTCTGCGACCACGACGCGTACCCGTCGACACTGGGCTACAAGGGCTTCCCCAAGGCCTGCTGCACCAGCCTCAACGAGGTCATCTGCCACGGCATCCCGGACTCCACCGTCCTGCAGGACGGCGACATCATCAACGTCGACGTGACCGCGTACATCGGTGGGGTGCACGGTGACACCGACGCCACCTTCTGTGTCGGCGAGGTCAGCGAGGAGGCCCGGCTGCTGGTCGAGCGCACCCACGAGGCGATGATGCGCGGCATCCGCGCGGTCGCCCCGGGTCGCCAGATCAACGTCGTGGGCCGGGTCATCGAGTCGTACGCCAAGCGGTTCGGCTACGGCGTCGTCCGCGACTTCACCGGCCACGGCATCGGCGAGTCATTCCACAGCGGGCTCTTCGTGCCGCACTACGACAGCCCGCGCCCCACCGACATCATGGAGCCGGGAATGACGTTCACCATCGAGCCGATGATCACGCTCGGCACCTACCAGTACGACATGTGGGACGACGGGTGGACCGTGGTCACCAAGGACCGGAAGTGGACGGCCCAGTTCGAGCACACCATCGTGGTGACCGACGACGGCCACGAGATCCTGACCCTGCCGTGAGCGCGAGGAACGCAGCGAAGCGAAGTCCCGCAGTCGCGAACGAAGGGCAGGCGCCGTGACCGACACCCCAGCGGCGCTGCGTGAGGCGCACCACGCGGACGTCTCCGGCGGCTGGCTGCGCCCGGCCGTCTTCGGTGCGATGGACGGTCTGGTCACCAACATCGCCCTGATCGCCGGTGTCGGAGGCGGCGGGGTGTCGCCACGCAGCATCGTGCTGACCGGCTCCGCCGGCCTGGTGGCCGGTGCGATCTCGATGGGGCTCGGCGAGTACACCAGCGTGCGCTCCGCGAACGAACAGGTCGCCGCCGAGGTGGCAAAGGAGCGGCGCGAACTGGAACGGCACCCCGAGGCGGAGGCCCGCGAACTGGCCGACGCCTGGGTGGCACGGGGCCTTCCCCGGGATCTCGCCACCCAGGTCGCGGAGGCGGTGCGGCGTGACCCGGAGGAGGCGCTGCGGGTGCACGTCCGCGAGGAGTTGGGCGTCGACCCCGACGACCAGCCCAGCCCTTGGACGGCGGCGATCTCGTCGTTCCTGTTCTTCTCGGTGGGCGCGCTGATCCCGCTGCTGACGTACCTGTTCGGTGCCACCGAGCTGTGGCTGGCACTCGCCGTCGGCGGGCTCGGGCTGTTCGCCGCCGGTGCGGTGGTGGCCCGCTTCACCAACCGTCCCTGGTGGACGGGCGGTCTGCGCCAACTGCTGCTGGGCGCCGCAGCCGCCGGCGCCACCTATTTGATCGGCTCGCTGATCGGCGTGCAGGGCGGGCTGTGACGCCGGTCAGGTGGTGAGTAGCTCGTCGACGGTGCCGTCGACCGCGCGACCACGGGCGGCCAACTCCTCGGCCTGCCGGGTCAGCACCACACCCACCTCGGTCATGTCCGCGCCGGCCAACCCGGTGCGTCGTACCGCGTCCCCGGGGTCACGGAAGTAGGTGCGGCTCAGCAGGCCGGTCACCGTGGCCGCCGCCAACCGCGCCTCACCGAGCATCAGCAGCGCCTGGTCGGTCTCGTACCACTCGGCGAGCCGGGCGGCCCGGGAGTGCGCCGCGCTGCCCCGATACCAGGCCTGCCGGGCCGCGGTGCTGAACTCCGCCGGCCGGGCCCGGGCCAGCCGGCCGAGATGCTCGTCGCGCAGCGTCCGCAACCAGCCCGTCGGATCGTGCAACGCCTGCGTGGTCACGTACCGGTCGGCGGTCAGCGGCCAGAGCGGGGAGAGCACCCGGGCCTGCGCGAGGTAGTCCTCAGCGGCGGCCACCGTCAGGTCGACCAGCACCCCGTCCACCCGCCGGGTCGCGGGCGGCGGGCCGGTGCCCGACCGGTAGGTGACCACCAGCATTCCCGCCTCGCGGTCCCCACCGCCGTCGTCGTCGCCGTGCGCCAGGGGCCCGTGCACCGCGACCGCGAGCACGTCGGCCGGGAACCGCCGTCGGACCGCCTCGGCGACCCGCTCCGCGACCGTCCACCGTCGATCGTCGAGGCCCCGGCCAACACCGGCCTGTTCGCTGCTAGCGCTCACGGGGCCTCCGTTGTTCGCTGCCCAGCGTCAGCCTAGCCAGCCGACGGCGGACCGGCCGGTGCGCCGCGCCCGGTCGGCACCAGCCGGAAGATGCGGATCTCCCGGTCGCCCGCCCGCTGCACGTACGTGCGGTACGCGGGCCACTCGGTAACCAGCAGCTGCCACAGCCGGTCCCGTTCGGTGCCGGTGGCCGGCTCTGCCCGCACCGGGAGCCGCCGCCCCTTGACGTTCACCTCCGCGACCGGATCGGCGAGCAGGTTCGTCGCCCAACTGGGCTGGTGGGTCTGCCCCCAGTTGGAGCCGATCACCACGTACGCGTCGCCGTCGGGCACGTAGAGCAGCGGATTGCTGCGGGGCTTGCCGGAGCGGCGGCCGGTCGTGGTGATCACCAGGGACGGGATCAGGCCGAGTGCGACCACCCGCCCCCGGGTGAGTCGACCGACCACCCGGTCGGCGGGGACCAGTAGACGTGCGGCGGCGCCGAACCAGCGGTGATGACCGACTCGACGGGTGAGGGTTCCCAGGACTGACACGCGGGTCAGTCTGCCGGCTGCCGCGCCTCTGCGGCACCCCCGTGCGCGCCCGGGTCACCAACCGGCCGGCCAGGCCGTGGAGTCAGTCCAGCCGCCGTTCGATCGGCAGTTGGGCGCGGGTGAACAGACCCGCCCCGAGCATCGCCACCACCGGCACCAGCACCAGGACCCCGAGTGCGGGCCACGGCACCAGGAACGGGTACGGGTCGGGAATCGGCCAGTCGGTGGCGTACTGCCGGTTGACCGAGAACAGCACGATCGCGGCGGTGCCCAGCCCGGCCACGATGCCGAGCACCGAACCGAGGCCGGCGATGACCCCGGCCTGGCAGATGGCCAGCAGTCGGCGTACCCCGGGTGCCGCGCCGACGGCCGCGAGGGTGGTCAGCTCGGAGCGCCCCTCGGCGGCGGCGAGCGCGGTGGCGATGCCGGCCGCCCCTATCGTGATCAGCCCGGCTGCCGCCGCGAGCAGCAGAAGCAGCGGTGAGACGTCGCGGGGGGCGCCGCCGTACTCCACGGACAGGGAGAAGGTCCCGTAGGGCCGCAGGTCGGCGGCGAACCGTTTCTGCTGGGCCTCGTCGGGCGCTGTGGTGGTGCCGATCACCCAGCCAGCCGGGGACCAGCTCAGGCCGAGTTGTCGGGCCGCGGCCGTGGACAGCAGCAGGCGGGACTGGCCGACCGCCACAGGCAGCGCGTACCCGGCAAGGTCTCGGGTGGCCGTCGGTCGGTCCGGCCCGGCGTCCGCCTGGCTCACCCGGATGGTCACCAGGCCGTCGTGCAGGTAGCGCGGGTCGGTCACCACCACACCGCCGGCACGCAGCACCGCCGTGGCGGCGGCGGTCGCCGCCGGGTCCGCGCCGGTGAGGAGCGGCAGTGCGGTTCCGTCGTCCACCTCCGTCGCGACGTAGCCGCCGTAGTAGTCCGCCGCACGGATCAGGCAGCGCGGGTCGGCCCGGGCCTGCCGGCGGTGCGCCTCGGAGAGGCTGTCCCCGGGCTGAAAGGGGCAGGCCCGCTCCGGCGGCAGCACCGGCTCGACGTCGCAGTAACCGGTGCCCGCTGGCGCGCAGCCCACCGCGTACACCGGTGCGACCCCGCCGGTACCCAGCTGTTTCCGGGCTGCGGCGGTGACCTGGGCCAGCGTGGCCTGCCGGCCAGACTCGTTCGGGTTGACCAGCACGTGGCCGGTCGGCAGCGCCGGCTGATAGGCATGCGCGTCGCGCGTGCCGTCGCTGGCCAGGTAACCGCCGAGCGCGACGCTGCTAGCGACGGCGGCCATCACGGCGCAGATGGCCGGCGCTGCGGCGGCCCGGTTGCGGCTGGCATCGCGCAGCGCGATCCGTGGCGCCAGTGGCAACACCCGGCCGAGTCGGGCGAGCCCTCCGATCAGCGTGGGTGTGCAGCACACCAGGCCCAGTTCGCCCAGGATCAGGCCGGTGAGGATCACCGCGGGGGAGGTGCGGGTGGCCCCGAACGCCGCCAGGCCCGCCCCGCCGCCCACCAGTGCCAACCCGATGGCCAACCACCGGGTCCGGGACACCGGTGGGGTGCGTCGCCCGGCGAGCCCGGCGCTGACGTCCTGTCGGGCCGCGGTCCAGGCCGGTGCCAGAGCAGCGAGCACCCCGGCCAGCACCGCGACCCCACCGAGCAGCGCCAGGGCGGTCGGCCAGCAGCGGTATCCGCCGAAGCGGGCGCCGAAGACGTACTGCTCCACCAGCGGACGACCGGCGAACGCCGCGCCGACGCCGACAAGTAGGCCGACGGCGGCGCCCAGGACGCCCAGCACGACCCCGTCGGCCAGTACGACCCGGCGAAGCTGGGCTGCGTCGCCGCCGGCCACCGCGACCAGCGCCAGGTCCCGTCGTCGGCGACGGACGCCGACGGCGAAGGCCGGCCCGACCAGCAGCACGACCTCCAGTAGCCCGAGGCCGGCGATCAGCACGAGGGTGCTCAGGTCGCCGGGGTCGCTCGGACCGATCGACCGGGACAAGACCCGGTTCGACTCGGCCGCGCCGGCCGGATGACGTGGGACGACCACCACACCCCGGTCGTTGAGCCGGGACACCAGCGCGGCGTCGACGGTGCCGGGTACGTCCGCCAGCCAGGTGCTGTCCGGTTCGGAGCCGGTCCGTGGCACCGCCCCTGGATGCAGCGCCACCACCGCGCCGAGATCGTCGGGGAACTCGACCACCCCGACCACCGTGTACGCCCTGCTCCCGTCGGCGACGGCCACGGCGTGGCCGAGGCGCAGGTCCAGGCGGCGTAGCGCCGCCGGGCTCACCGCGACCTCGCCGGCCTGCTGCGGCGCCCGGCCGGCGCGGAACCGCACCAGCCCGCGGGCCAAAGGATCGGTGAGGTCCAGCACCCGCCCGTCCACGTCCTCGTTCCGGTGCGGGCCCCGCAGTGTCAGCGAGACCCGGGTGCGCACCTCGGTGGCCCGGCTGCCCGGTCCGAGCAGTGCGGTCACCTGGGCGGCGGTCGCAGTGCCGGCGGCTGAGTGCTCGCCCTCGGGCGTGTACCAGCTGTCACCCCACTCGTCCTGTCTCACCGGGGTGTCAGCAACCCAGCGCAGCTCCGCGTCGGCCACGCCGAGCCGCCGGTTGACGCGTTCCTGAGGGGTCAGCTCGGCCATGTCGTAGCTCGCCGCCAGGAAGGCCAGCGCCGCCACCGGCAGGGCGATCATCGCGAGCACCAGGGCGGTTCGTCGTCGGGCCCGGCGTGACTCCCGCCGGGCGATCCGCAGCGCCGTCCGCCAGGAGCCGGTCAGTTCGGCGATCCGCCGCCGGCCGACGGCGGCGGGTGACGTGATCGGCCGCGCCGCGGGTGCGTCGACCCGGCCGGGTGCCCGCACCGCACGGCGTATGGTCACCGGTCGCTGCCGGACAGCAACTGCTCGACGCTGCTCAGCGGTGCCGTCGTGTCGACCAGCACGCCGTCGCGGAGGAACACCACCCGGTCGGCCCAGCCGGCGTGCCGCGCCTCATGGGTGACCAGCACCCCGGCGGCGCCCGCGTCGATCCGGCGGCGCAGCAGGTGCAGCACCGCCTCACCGGTCTGTGAGTCCAGTGCCCCGGTGGGCTCGTCGGCGAGCACGAGCCGGCGCTCGCCCACCAGAGCGCGGGCGATGGCCACCCGCTGCTGCTGACCGCCGGAGAGCTGGTCCGGGAAGCGGTCACCCAGTGCGGGCAGGCCCACCTCGGTGAGCGCGGCCAGGGCCAACGCGCGCGCCCGGCGTCCGCTGACGCCGTCGAGCTCCAACGGCAGCGCCACGTTCTCCAGTGCGCTCAGGCTGCCCAGCAGGTTGAGCTGCTGGAAGATGTAGCCGATCCGGCGGCGGCGCAGCTGGGCCAGCCCGCGACGGTCCAGTGCTCCCAGCGGTTGCCCCTCGACCCGGACCTCGCCGCGGGTCGGGCGGTCCAGCCCACCGGCGAGGGCCAGCAACGTCGACTTGCCGGAGCCGGACGGGCCCATCACGGCGACCAGCTCACCGGGCCGAACAACCAGGCTGACGCCGCGCAGCGCGTGCACCGCCGCCGCTCCGGCCCCGTGGGTGCGGTGGACGGCGCGCAGGTCCAGCACCGCGTCGTCCGACCCGCTCACCGTCGCGCCTCCTCGCCGGCCCATCGCGCCGCGTCACGCGCGTCGCCGTCCCCCGGTCGAGGAGGAGCGGGGGGTGCCGGGCCGCTGGGCTGGTGCCGGACCAGACTCGTCTCGCAGTGGTCCAGCCAGCGCACCTCCGCCTCGGCCTGGAACACCATGGAGTCCAGCACGAGGCGCCAGGGGAGGTCCTCCGGGCGGTTGCTGCCGTACTTCAACCGGGTCAGCTCCTGCAGGGCCCGCATCGTCGCGCTGCGCTGGGCCTGCACCACCGAGCGGACGTCCACCCCGGGGGTGGTCAGCGCCAACGCCAGCTTGATCGCCAGCTCGTCGCGGGGTCGTTCGGTACGACTGACCGGGGTGGCGAACCAGAGGGCCAGGTCCGCCCGGCCGGCGTCGGTGATCTCGTACGGGCGCTGCCCGGCTTCGCTCTCCGGCAGCGGACGCACCAGACCGTCCCGTTCCAGCCGGGACAGCGTGGTGTAGACCTGCCCGATGTTCAGCGGCCAGGTCGAGCCGGTCGACTCCTCGAACGCGGCGCGCAGCTGGTAGCCGTACATCTGGCCGCGTTCGAGCAGGGCGAGCAACCCGTGACGGATGGACATGGCAACGGAGTATGCATACCTGGTATGCGCACCGCAACCGGAGCAGACCGGTTCAGGTTGGCCGACCGGGAAACGGGACAGTCAGCGGGGTCAGCCCGGCCGTCTTCCGCCAGCGGGTGGCCCGTACGGCGTACTCGACCAGGGCGGCCAGTGCCTGGTCCCGGTCGGCGCCGGTGGTGGACGCCAGAGCGGCCCGCCAGTGCGCGGCCGTGCGCTCCTCCACCTCGGCGGCGAGCCGCAGAGCGCTTGGCCGGTCGGTGACGGGGAACGGCAGCGCGTACCCGGCGCGGTCCGGCGGCACGACGCCGCCTGCGGTGGTGAGTTGCATGACCAGCGTGTCGCGCCGGCGTCGGTGCGCGGCCTCCGCCTGGTGTGCCGCCTCCCGTGCGGCCCCGGTGAGCCGGACGCCGATCCGCCCGTAGGCGTAGATGGCCGCGTACTCAGCGGAGAGGGCGGAGGCGAGCGCCTCCCCGGCGGACGGTTGCCTCACTTCAGTGCCTCCTGATGGGTGGCCCGGGCGGCGGCGATCGACCCGAGCAGCGCTGCCCGTTCCGCGGGCGCCGCGGCACAGGCGACGGTGGCCGACTGCTGGGCGGTCTTCTCCAGCGCGCGCAGGGCTGCGAGCGCGCCGGTCGGGTCGGCTACCGGTGCGGTGGTCGGGGCGGCGGCGACCGTCGACGGCAGGGCGACGCCGATCACCCGGGCCAGCTCGGTGGCGTGCGCGGTGTGCGCCTCAGCGATCGGGCCGAGCCGGTCGGCCAGCTCGGGATGCGCCGCCGCGCTCGTCTGGTGCGCGGCGGCCAGCGCGAGTGACTCGTCCACCATCGGCCGCAGCGGGTCCGGCGGTGGCGCTGGCTGATCGTCGCGGTCGAAAAGATCACAGCCGGTCAGCGGCGCCGCAGCGCCGCCGAGCGCCAGAAGCGCCCCGACGCGCAGGAGCTTTCGCCGGGAATGTCCGGATGCTTGGTCGCGCTGTGTCGCTCTGCCGATCCCCACCGGGCAAGTCAACACCATTCACGCCGGTCCGGGGGGCACCGGCGTCGGTGCGCCGCCCGGCCCGCCGCCGGGCAGGCGCGTTACGCTCTGCGCAGCCACCGGCGCGTCCGCTCCGGTGGCGTGCCGGCATGGCGTGACGACCCGGTCGTCGTCGACCAGGGAAAGGGTGCGGAGATGACGCAGCGTGGCCGTGCCACCAGGCCCACGGGTCGACCCCGCGATGGCGCGGGTCCCCGAGGCGGTGACCTCTCCGCGCGGCGTGCTCGGCTGCGGGCCGTGATCGAGCCCGTGGTCAACGACGCGGGCTACGACCTGGAGGACCTGTCGGTTTCCCGGGCCGGTCGCCGGCACGTGGTGCGGGTGATGGTCGACGCCGACGGCGGGATCGACCTGGACGCCGTCGCGGACGTCTCCCGCGCTGTCTCGGCTGCGCTGGACGCCGCGGAGGAAGCCGGTGGCGACATCGTCGCCGGGGAGTACCAGCTGGAAGTCAGCTCTCCGGGCGTCGATCGGCCACTCACCCTGCCCCGCCACTGGCGACGCAACGTGGGCCGGCTGGTCAAGGTCACCGCCCGGGGCACGGCCGCGTTGCCCGGCCAGCGTGGCGAGCAGCCCGCCGGTGACCGCCAGCTGACCGGCCGGGTGATCGCGGCCGACGACGAAGGCGTGCAACTGGAGACCGACGACGGCCGCGCCTCCTGGGCGTACGCCCAACTGGGCCCGGGCCGCGTGCAGGTTGAGTTCACCCGGCTCGCCGAGCTGGGCGAGCCGGACGAAGAGTTCGACGACGCGGACGATTCAGACGAGATCGACGATTCAGACGACATCGACGACGAAGATGATGTGGAGGACGAGGAGAGGTGAACATCGACCTCGCGGCGCTGCGCGCACTCGAGCGCGAGCGGGAGATCCCGTTCGACACGATTCTCGCGGCGATCGAGACCGCGTTGCTGACCGCCTACCGGCACACCGACGGCGCCGAGTCGCACGCCCGGGTGGAGATCGACCGCAAAACCGGCGCCGCCCTGGTGTACGCGCAGGAGATGGACGAGGACGGCAGTCTCGTTCGGGAGTGGGACGACACCCCGCACGACTTCGGCCGGATCGCCGCCATGACCGCCAAGCAGGTGATCCTCCAGCGTCTGCGGGAGGCCACCGACGAGGTGCACTTCGGTGAGTACGTGGGCCGCGAGGGCGACCTGGTCACCGGCGTGGTGCAGGCGCACGAGACGCGAACCGAGAAGGGCATCGTCAGCGTCGACCTGGGCAAGCTGGAGGGCGTGCTGCCGCAGTCCGAGCAGGTGCCTGGCGAGCGGTACGCCCACGGCGAGCGGGTCCGCTGCGTCGTGGTGCACGTGGCCAAGGGCATGCGCGGGCCGCAGATCACCCTGTCCCGGTCGCACCCGGCGCTGGTCAAGAAGCTGTTCGCGCTGGAGGTTCCGGAGATCGCCGACGGCACGGTGGAGATCGGTGCGATCGCCCGTGAGGCAGGTCACCGTACGAAGATCGCCGTACGCTCCACCACCCCCGGGGTGAACCCGAAGGGCGCCTGCATCGGCCCGATGGGTCAGCGGGTTCGCGCCGTGATGAGCGAGCTGCACGGTGAGAAGATCGACATTATCGACTGGTCGGACGACCCGGCCACCTTCGTCGGCAACGCGTTGTCGCCGGCCAAGGCCCTGCGGGTCGAGGTGGTCGACCTGGCCAATCGAGCCGCCCGGGTGACCGTTCCCGACTTCCAGCTCTCGCTCGCGATCGGTCGGGAGGGGCAGAATGCCCGACTCGCGGCCCGATTGACCGGTTGGCGGATCGACATTCGCTCCGACGCGGAGCAGACCGCCCCGGCCGCGCGTGGGGCAGCTGATCACGTGCGGGAGCCGGGCAGCGCGATCTCGGGCAGCTAGGGGTAGACTTCCTCCAGTGGTACGACGCGCGCAGCCGGAGCGCACCTGTGTGGGTTGCCGGAAACGTGCGCCGGCCAGCGAATTGCTGCGGATCGTCGCGGTCAGGGACGAGGCTGGTTACAGCCTCCGGCCTGATCCGCTTCGCAGGCTGCCGGGTCGGGGAGCGAACATGCACCCGGATCCGGCCTGCTTCGCGCTGGCAGTGCGGCGCCGCGCCTTCGGGCGTGCGCTGCGCATCACCGAGGTCCTTGACCACGGTGCGCTGGCGGAGCACGTCGATGCGCCAACCACTACGTCCGGTCAGCCCGACCGGGCGAGGGTCGCTAGCAGGGTAGGACGACCGACATGAGCACACGATGAAGTCCCTGAAATGACCAGGCTTCAAGTGCACGAGTGAGGTCGCTGCGGGTGCTGCCCGCACGACCTCGGAGTGAGGAGTGCAGTGGCAGGCAAGGCCCGCGTACACGAGCTTGCAAAAGAGCTCGGGGTCGAGAGTAAGACCGTTCTCGCCAAGCTGAAGGAAATGGGCGAGTTCGTGAAGTCCGCGTCCAGCACCGTCGAGGCGCCCGTCGCCCGACGGCTGCGTAACGCATTCGTCGCGTCCGCCGGTGCTCCGGCGCCGGCCGCCCCGTCGGCGTCCGCGCCAGCGCCAGCGCCGGCTTCAGACTCGACCCCGACGACGTCTCCGACCCCGGGTGCGCCCCGGGTCTCGGCCCGGCCGATGCCGCCTCGGCGGCCGACCGCGCCGGCACCCGGTCCGAAGCCGAAGGGTCCGGTGCCCGCTGCGCCGCAGCCCGCGGCTCCGGTCGCCAAGCCGGCGAGCGCCCACGACATCGAGGTGGCGGCCGCGGAGGCGCGTGCCGCCGCGCTGAAGGCTGAGCAGGAGGCCGCGGTCAAGGCCGCGCAGGCCGCCCGTCAGCAGCAGCGAGACAACCCCGTTCGCCGGGAGCCTCCGGCAGACGGCAACCGGCCCGGCCCTCGGCCGGGTCCCGCCGCGATGCCACCCCGTCCTGGTTCACCGGCCGCCCGTCCGGGCACGCCGGCACCGGGTCCGGGTGCCCGGCCGGGCGGTCGCCCGCCGACGCGCGGCGCCGGTAACAACCCGTTCGGCATCCAGGGTGGCCAGCAGCGGCCGCCGGCCGCTGGCGCGGGTGGCCCCCGGCCCAACAGCCCGGCGGGCATGCCGCCGCGGCCGAGCCCGAACTCGATGCCGCCGCGGCCCAGCCCGGCGTCCATGCCGAGCCAGCGTCCGGCTGCCGGTCGTCCCGGCCCCGGTGGCGCTGGTCGCCCCGGTGGCGGCGCGGGTCGTCCCGGTGGCGGTGGCGGCGGTGGCTTCCGTGGCGGTCCCGGTGGTGGCGCCGGTGGCGCCGGCGGCGGTGGCGGTTACCGCGGCGGCCCTGGTGGCGGCGCGGGTGCCGGCGGTGGCGGTGGCTACCGTGGCGGTCCCGGCGGCGGTGGCGGTGCTCCCGGTGGCGGTTTCCGTCCGGGTGCTCCGTCCGGTGGCGGCGGGCGTCCGGGTGCGGGCGGTCGTGGCCGTGGCGGCGGCGCCGCGGGTGCCTTCGGGCGTCCGGGTGGCCGGCCGACGCGTGGTCGCAAGTCCAAGAAGCAGCGCAGACAGGAGTTCGACAACCTGTCGGCTCCGACCATGAGCTCGGGTGCTCCCCGGGGTCAGGGTCAGATCGTCCGGCTCTCCCGTGGCGCGTCTCTGTCGGACTTCGCCGACAAGATCAACGCCAACCCGGGTTCGCTGGTCCAGGAGATGTTCAACCTGGGCGAGATGGTCACCGCGACCCAGTCCTGCTCTGACGACACCCTGCACCTGTTGGGTGAGCACCTGGGCTTCGACATCCAGATCGTCAGCCCGGAGGACGAGGACCGCGAGCTGCTCGCGCAGTTCAACATCGACCTCGACGCGGAGGTGGCCGAGGAGCGTCTGGTCAGCCGTGCGCCGGTGGTGACCGTCATGGGTCACGTCGACCACGGTAAGACCAAGCTGCTCGACGCGATCCGCAAGGCGAACGTCGTGGCCGGCGAGGCGGGTGGCATCACCCAGCACATCGGTGCCTACCAGGTGCACGTCCCGCACGAGGGCGTGGACCGGGCGGTCACCTTCATCGACACCCCGGGTCACGAGGCGTTCACCGCCATGCGTGCCCGTGGTGCCCAGGTCACGGACATCGTGATCCTGGTCGTCGCGGCTGACGACGGTGTGATGCCCCAGACGATCGAGGCGTTGAACCACGCCAAGGCGGCCGACGTGCCGATCGTGGTCGCGGTCAACAAGGTCGACAAGCCGGACGCGAACCCGGACAAGGTCCGCCAGCAGCTGACCGAGTACGGCCTGGTCGCCGAGGAGTACGGCGGCGAGACCATGTTCGTCAACGTGGCAGCCAAGCCGGGCATCGGCATCGAGGAACTCCTCGAGGCTGTCCTGCTGACCGCCGACGCGTCGCTGGAGCTGACCGCTCCGATCGACGGGCCGGCGCAGGGTGTGGCCATCGAGGCGCACCTGGACAAGGGTCGCGGTGCGGTGGCGACGGTGCTGGTCCAGAAGGGCACCCTGCGGGCTGGCGACTCGATCGTCGCCGGTGGGGCGCACGGCCGGGTCCGGGCGATGCTCGACGAGAACGGCAACCAGCTCTCCGAGGCTGGGCCGGCGCGTCCGGTCATGGTGCTGGGTCTGACCGCGCCTCCCGGCGCGGGCGACACGTTCCTCGCGGCGGCGGACGACCGTACGGTGCGGCAGATCGCCGAGCAGCGGCAGGCACGGCGGCGGGCGGCGTCCTTCGCCAACTCCCGTGGTCGGGCCACCCTTGAGACGCTCATGGAGCAGCTCAAGGAGGGCGAGAAGACCTCGCTCAACCTCATCCTCAAGGGTGATGTCTCCGGTTCGGTGGAGGCCCTGGAGGACGCGCTGTTCAACCTCGACATCCCCGAGGAAGTCCAGCTCAAGGTCCTCGACCGGGGCGTTGGCGCGATCACCGAGAGCAACGTCATGCTCGCGAGCGCCTCGTCCGAGCCGGTCACGATCATCGGCTTCAACGTGCGGGCCTCGAACAAGGTCCGTGAGATGGCCGACCGCGAGGGCGTGGAGATCCGGTACTACACCGTCATCTACCAGGCCATCGAGGAGATCGAGGCAGCGCTCAAGGGCCTGCTCAAGCCGGAGTACGAGGAGGTCGAGCTGGGCAGCGCGGAGATCCGCGACGTCTTCCGCTCGTCCAAGATCGGCAACATCTCCGGTTGTATCGTCCGGTCGGGCATCATCCGGCGGAACGCGAAGGCTCGGCTGCTTCGGGACGGGACGGTCGTGGCGGACAACCTCACGATCACCTCGCTGAAGCGGTTCAAGGACGACGCCACGGAGGTCCGCGAGGGCTTCGAGTGTGGTCTGACCCTGGGTGGTTACAACAACGTCCAGGCCGGCGACGTCATCGAGACCTTCGAGATGCGGGAGAAGGTTCGCGCCTGATCCGGCAGTGACACGCTGATCAAGGGGTTTACGCCGGCTGGCGTAAACCCCTTGATCATGCGGGGCGGTGTGGCGGTATCGTCCGAGGTGATGTTCACCGGAACCGCGGTCTTCGACCTGCTGCTGCCGGGCGACTCCCGGTCGCTCAAAGCCAAGAGATCATATGTACGGCCGATCGTGGCGGCACTGCGCCGCTTCGAGGTGTCGGCCGCCGAGGTGGGGGCGCTCGACCTGCATGGTCGAGCGCAGATAGCGGTGGCCGTGGTGGCCGCCGAGACGGGGCATGTCCGCGAGGTGCTCGACTCCTGTGAGCACCTGGTGGCCGGCCGCCCCGAGGTCGAGTTGCTGTCGGTCCGCCGACGGCTGTACGGCGTGGACGACGACTGACCACGGTGCGGGCTGTGCCGGGCGACCGGTGCGGCCGCGAAGGTAGTGTTCGAGATGTTGGCCGGTCGGGCCGGCGGCCCCCGGGTCGCCGGGTCGACCGGGAGCAAGACGCCGTGGAGGTGGCGAGATGTCTGATCCGGCCAAGGTACGCCGGCACGCGGAACGGGTGCGTGAGCTGGTTGCGTCGGTGGTGCGGAGCCAGATCAAGGATCCGCGGCTCGGCATGATCACGATCACGGATGCCCGGATCACCGCCGACCTGCGCGATGCGACGGTCTTCTACACGGTGCTCGGGGACGCGGTTGCCCAGGCGGACACCGCGGCGGCGCTGGAGAGCGCCAAGGGGCTGCTGCGCAGCACGGTCGGCAAGGCGCTCGGGTTGCGGCACTCGCCGACTCTCACGTTCGTCCTCGACGACGTGCAGGACCAGGTCAAGCACATCGACGACCTGCTCGCCGCCGCCCGCAACGCCGACGCGGAGGTGCAGAGGCTCGCCGCTCAGGCGGCGTACGCGGGCGAAGCGCAGCCGTACCGGGTGGATGACGAGACGGACGAGGCCGACGAGACGGACGAGGCCGATGAGGCCACCGACGTCAAGGAGACCCCTCGGGGTGGGGAAACGCGGTGACGAGCACCGCCAGCGCCCCGCTCGCCGCGGCGGCCGGAGCCGGCCCCGTCGAGGCGGACTGGGCCGCGGCCGAGGCGCTGGTGCGGGCCCTCCCACCGACCGGTCGGGTGCTGCTGATCTGCCACGTCAACCCGGACGGCGACGCGCTGGGCAGCATGCTCGGCTTCGGTCTGGGTCTGCGGCAGTTCGGCGTACGCAACGTGCAGGCGACCTTTCCCGGGCCGCCGGAGGTGCCCGAGCCGTTCCGTGGGCTGCCTGGGCTGGACCTCCTGGTCCCGGCGAACGCCGCGGACCCGGCACCCGATCTGGTGATCTGCTTCGACGCGGCGAGCGAGTCGCGCCTCGGCGAGCTGGCCGGGCGGTTGTCGTCCGCGGGCGCGGCGCTGGTGCTCGACCACCATGCTTCCAACCCGGGCTTCGGCACGGTCAACCTCGTCGACCCGGGTGCCGCGGCGACGTCGGTGGTGGCCGAGCAACTGCTGGCCCGGCTCGGGGTTGCGCCGGATCCGGCCATCGCCGAGTGCCTCTACGTCGCGCTGACCACGGATACCGGCTCGTTCCGGTTCGAGGCGACCACCCCGGCGGTGCATCAGATGGCCGCCCGGTTGCTGGCGACCGGCATCTCGCCCGGCGACATCTCCCGGCGGGTCTTCGACACCCGGCCCTTCGGCGCGGTCCGCCTCTTCGGTGAGGTGCTCGGTCGGGCTCGGCTGGAGCCGGCCGCCGCTGGCGGCCGAGGGCTGGTCTGGACCTTCGCCACCCTGGACGACCTGGCTCGGCATGATCAGCGACCGTACGTGCTCGAGGCGCTGATCGACTCGGTGCGCTGCACCGCCGAGGCGGATGTGAGCTGCGTGTTGAAGCAGACCACGTCCGGCGAGTGGGCCGTCTCGATGCGCAGCAAGGGCGCGGTGGACGTCAGCCGGGTCGCGGTCGCGCTGGGTGGTGGCGGCCACAAGTTCGCGGCCGGGTTCACCGGTCGGGGGACCGTCGAGCAGGTGGTCGACGCGATCCGGGGCCAGCTCGACGCGGCGCTGATCCGACTCGACGCCTGACCGCGACGCCACGCGTCACCCCAGAAGGAAGATCAGGGTCAGCTCCGGGGAGTGTTGGTCTTCCCGCGCTCCGTGCGACCGGGAAGAATTGCGGGATGGAGCAGCCGCACGACCTCACCGTGGAGGCCCCCCGCGCCTGGGACCGGCCCGCCGTCTCTGTTCCCGTCCTCGTCTGTCTGTCGCTCGTCGGTGGTCGGTTCGCTTCGTTCTCCACCGAGGCGAATCTGTTCACCCTCGGCACTGGCGGGGTGCTGATCTGGCTCGGTCTGAGCAATCGGGTTCCCCGCCGACCGGCACCGCGTCGTCTGGACGCGAGGGCGGCCTGGTGGGCAGTGCCCGTGGTGGTCTTCGGGGTCTTCGAGGGCACGACCTTCGTGCTGGCGGTCGGCGACGACTTTCCGACCTTCTCCCGGCTGGCCGACCCCCTCCTGGAAGATCACCTGACCCGGTCGGCGGCCTGGTTCGCCTGGCTGGCGGCTTTCTGGGGGTTGGTGCGGCGATGATGCGAGCGCTCGCGATCGGCGGTTTCCTCATCGCGTTCGCCCTCTTCGCGGTGGTCGAGTGGATGGCCCGTCGGGAGGGCTCCCGGATCCCCACCCTGGGCGAGGTCTGCGCGTACCTCATGCGCTACGAGGTCGGCCCGGTGCCGGTGGGCCGGATCGGTCTGTTCGGTTTCTGGTGGTGGCTGGGCTGGCACTTCCTGGCCCGCTGAGCCGGGTTGCCGACTGTCCAGATGGCGGGAACCGTGAGCAGCATGTGGACCTGAACGATAGCTTGGGAGGCGACCGGTGCCGCGTAGCGGTGCAGGTCATGGGCGGTGGTGCCACACCCCGTGCCGCCTCCCTCCAGGGTCGGACCGACCCGGGCTCACGCTGCCCAGTCGGCTGCTCCGGTAACCCCGGACTGCCGTGGGGCGCTCAGCACGACCGCCCGTGAGGGCCGCCGCGTGTCGGTGGCTCGCACCCTGGAAGGAGCGCCACCATGCCGAACAAGCCCAAGCCCGAGACCACCGACGACGCCCGCGAGCAGGCCCGCCGCGCGCTGCAGACGTCGATGGACACCCGTCAGTGACCCGAACCGTCCGGCAGTGATCCTCGGGTCAGTGCCGTCGGAGGAGGCGGGCGTCCCACGGTGCGCCTTTGGAGCTGAATCGTTTGCGACATCGAGACGTGATTCGTCTACGACATCAGCTCCAAAGCCTCTGACCAGAGGCCCGCTCCCGGCCGGCCCGGCTGCCCGACGGTAGGCGCTGCCCGGGGGACCGCGACGAGCCTGAGCGCCACCCACCGACGGAGTAAGCAGTCGGCGGGATTGCGATCCTTACTGCGCTCGTGCCAGGATCGGCGGCGATGAGTCAGACCGCCGCCACCATCCACCGATCCGCCTCGCCTCGGCGGATCGCCAGCCTCGCCCTGCCGGCCCTCGTGGTGCTCGCCGCTGAGCCGCTCTACGTGCTGGTCGACACCGCCGTGGTCGGCCACCTCGGCCGGGTGCCGCTCGCCGCGCTCGCCGTCGGCGGCACCGTGATGACGCTCACCGCATGGGTCGGCACCGTGGTCGCGTACGGCACCACTGGGCGCGCGGCCCGCCGCTTCGGCGCCGGTGACCGGGCAGCCGCGGTGGCCGAGGGCGTCCAGTCGTCCTGGCTGGCGTTCGGTGTCGGCCTGCTGATCGCGATCGGCATGCAGTTCGGCGGGGGAGCGCTCGCGCGTACCCTCGCCGGCGGTGGTGGCGAGGTGGCCGACGCCGCCGCACATTGGCTGCGGATCGCGGCCCTCGGCGCCCCCGGCCTGCTGCTCGCCGCCGCCGGCAACGGCTGGCTGCGCGGTGTGCAGGACACTCGCCGCCCGCTGCTCTTCGTGCTCGGCCCCAACCTGCTCTCCGCGCTGCTCTGCCCGCTGCTGGTCTACCCCGCCGGGCTGGGCCTGATCGGCTCGGCGGTGGCCAACGTCGTCGCGCAGACGCTCTGCGGGGTGCTCTTCGCCGCAGCGCTGGTTGCCGAGCGGGTGTCGCTGCGGCCCCGGCCCCGAGTGATCCGCCAGCAGTTGGTGCTCAGCCGGGACCTGCTGATCCGTGGGCTGGCGTTCCAGGCCAGCTTCCTCTCCGCGACCGCCGTCGCCGCCCGCTTCGGCGCTGCCGCCGTCGGCGCCCACCAGATCGCCCTGCAGCTCTGGTTCTTCACCGCGCTGGTGCTCGACGCGCTGGCCATCGCCGCGCAGTCCCTGGTAGGCGCTGCGCTCGGTGCCGGCGACGACGCGGGCGCCCGGGCGCTCGCCCGCCGGATCGGGCTGCTCGGCGGCGTCTGCGGTGTCGGCTTCGCGCTGCTCATCGCCGCCGGCGCCGGCGTCGTACCGTCGTGGTTCAGCTCCGATCCGGAGGTACGCGAGCAGGCCATGGTGGCCTGGCCGTGGTTCGTCGTCATGCTGCCGCTGGCCGGGGTGGTGTTCGCCCTCGACGGCGTGCTCATCGGCGCCGGCGATGTGCGTTACCTGCGCAACCTCACCATCGTGGCGGCGCTCGGCGGCTTCCTGCCGGCCATCTGGCTGGCGTACGGGCTCAACCTCGGGCTGGGCGGCATCTGGGCCGGGCTCACCCTGTTCGTGGTGATCCGGCTGGTCGCGCTGCTGCTGCGACTCCGCAACGGCAACTGGGCGGTAACCGGCGCGGTCCGTTGAGCGTCACGCGGGGGCCGCCCTCAGGCATTGGCGTACGAGACATCTGGCAGGCTTGGGCGTCGTGAGCACCGATGGTCTGATTGTGGTCGACAAGCCCGGCGGCATGACGTCGCACGACGTGGTGGCGCGGATCCGACGGCTGGCGAAGACCCGGCGGGTCGGGCACGGCGGCACCCTCGACCCGATGGCCACCGGTGTGCTGGTGATCGGTGTGGGTCGGGCCACCCGCCTGCTGACCTACGTGATCGGCGCGGGCAAGAGCTACGCCGGCACCATCCGGCTCGGCCAGGCCACCGTCACGGACGACGCCGAGGGCGACGTGATCTCCACCGCGCCCGCCGGCGAGATTACCGACGACGCGATCCGGTCGGCGCTGGCCGCCCTGGCCGGCGAGGTCGACCAGGTGCCGAGCGCGGTCAGCGCCATCAAGATCGACGGGCAGCGGGCGTACAAGCGGGTCCGGGACGGGGAGAGCGTCGAACTGCCCGCGCGGCGGGTCACCATCTCCCGGCTGGAGGTGCTGGCGATCCGCCGCACCGAGCCGGACGTGGTGGACGTGGACGTGGACGTGACCTGCTCCTCCGGCACGTACATCCGGGCCATCGCCCGGGACGCGGGCCTGGCGCTCGGCGTCGGCGGCCACCTGACCGCGCTCCGTCGGACCGCGGTGGGCGGCTTCACCCTCGCCGAGGCGGCGACCCTCGACGAGCTGGAGCAGCGCGCCCCGGACGTGGTGAACCTGCCGCTGGACGCGGCGGCCGACCGATTTTTCCCACGTCGGGAGGCCACGCCCGACGAGGCCCGGGTGCTCGCCCACGGTGGGCCGCTGGACCCGACCGGCCTTGCCGGGCCGTACGCCGTCTTCGGGCCGACGGGCGGCCTGATCGCTATCGTCAGCGAGCGGGACGGGCGGGCCCGCGCGGAGATCGTGCTCGCCCCGGCCTGACGGCGGGGTGCAGGTCCGCCGGCCCGTGGCCGGCGGTGTCGACCCGCCGGCCGGCGGAACAGCAGGGGAGGAACGGCATGCAGCGATGGCGGGGGTACGACGCGGCGCCCGGTGGGTGGGGGCGCTCGGTCGTCACCATCGGCGTCTTCGACGGCGTGCACCAGGGGCACCAGGCGACCATCGGGCACGCGGTGGCCCGCGCACGGGAGTTGGGCGTGCAGTCGGTGGTGGTCACCTTCGACCCGCACCCGGCCGAGGTGGTCCGCCCCGGTTCGCATCCGGCGGTGCTCACCGAGCCTGCCCGTAAGGCGGAGCTGATCGAGGCGCTCGGCGTGGACGTGCTCTGCGTGGTGCCGTTCACCCCGGAGTTCTCCCGGCTGCCGGCCGAGCAGTTCGTGCACGACGTCCTGGTCGAGCACCTGCACGCGGCGCTGGTGGTGATCGGCAGCAACTTCCGCTTCGGGCACCGGGCGGCCGGTGACGTGGCGCTGTTGGAGCGGCTGGGGCAGACCTTCGGCTTCGGCGTGCAGGGCGGCCCGCTGGTCGCCGAGGACGGCACCGTCTTCTCCTCCACGTACATCCGATCCTGCGTCGACGCGGGCGACGTGGGCGCGGCGGCCGCCGCGCTGGGCCGCCCGCACCGGCTGGAGGGCGTGGTGGTCCGGGGCGACCAGCGGGGGCGGGAGCTGGGCTTCCCGACCGCCAATATGCTCTGCCACCGGTACGCGGCGGTGCCCGCCGACGGGGTGTACGCGGCCCGGCTGATCCGCCGCGGGCAGCACGAGCCACTGATGGCGGCGGTGTCGGTGGGCACCAACCCGACCTTCTCCGGCCGGGAGCGGCGGGTGGAGGCGTACGCGCTGGACTTCGACGGTGACCTCTACGGCGAGCGACTGGCCCTGGACTTCGTGGCGCACCTGCGCGGGCAGATCCGGTACGACTCGATCGAGCCGTTGATCGCCCAGATGGACCAGGACGTCGCGCGCACCCGGCGCACTCTGGCCTGATCGTCACGGGGCTGGCGTGGCCCTGCCGAGGCCCTTGGCCGGGTGTTACCGCCGAGTGCTGGTAGTCTTGCCGAGACGTCGGGTGACCGGCGTGGGGCCTCGCGTGCCTGCTCGACGCCGCGGGTGCGAGGTACCGGTCCGTTCCCGGTCCATCGGGACGACGGACACCTACTTGATCAACCCATCGAAACAGGGAGAACATGGCGCTCGACCAGGAAGCCAAGGCCACCATCCGCGCGGAGTACGCGACCGCCGAGGGCGACACCGGTTCGCCGGAGGTCCAGGTCGCGGTCCTCACCAAGCGGATCGCCGAACTGACCGAGCACCTGAAGGTGCACAAGCACGACCACCACAGCCGCCGTGGGCTGCTGCTGCTGGTCGGCCGGCGCCGTCGGTTGCTCAACTACGTCCAGAAGAAGGACATTGCCCGCTACCGGTCGCTCATCGAGCGGCTCGGCCTGCGCCGGTGACGTGACGGGGGAGTGGCCGACCGGCCGCTCCCCCGTACGGCGTCCCACCTGAAGAACACGGGCCGCGCGACCACCCGAGAGGGAGCCGGTCAGCGTACCGGTCTCCGGTAGTGGCCCCCGGGAACCCGGCATGATGCCGGCCCCCGGGCGCTTCGATCGAAGACCGGCCGGCTGAGCAGCTCCCCGATGTCGTGGGCCCACGACGCGAAGGAGCACGACAGCACATGACCGAGACCAAACTCGGCACCGAATCCCGCACCGCCGTGATCGACAACGGGTCCTTCGGCACCCGCGAGATCACCTTCTCCACCGGTCGGCTGGCTCGCCAGGCCGCCGGGTCCGTCATCGCCCAGCTGGGCGAGACGGTCGTTCTCTCCGCCACGACCGCCGGTAAGCACCCGAAGGAGCAGTTCGACTTCTTCCCGCTGACCGTCGACGTCGAGGAGCGGATGTACGCCGCGGGCCGCATCCCCGGCTCGTTCTTCCGCCGTGAGGGTCGGCCCAGCGAGGACGCGATCCTCACCTGCCGGCTGATCGACCGGCCGCTGCGCCCGTCGTTCGTCAAGGGCCTGCGCAACGAGGTCCAGGTCGTCGAGACCATCCTCGCGCTCGACCCGCAGCACCCGTACGACGTCGTGGCGATCAACGCCGCCTCGATGTCGACCAAGCTCTCCGGCCTGCCGTTCTCCGGCCCGATCGGCGCGACCCGGGTCGCCCACATCGACGGCCAGTGGGTCGCCTTCCCGACCCTGGAGGAGCTGGCCCGGGCCACCTTCGACATGGTCGTGGCAGGTCGCACGCTCGAGGATGGCGACGTCGCGATCATGATGGTCGAGGCCGAGGCCACGCCGAACGCCGTCGCCCTGATCTCGGCCGGTGCCACTGCCCCGACCGAGGAGATCGTGGCCAGCGGCCTGGAGGCCGCGAAGCCGGCGATCCGTGAGCTGTGCCGCGCGCAGAGCGAGCTGGCCGAGGTCGCCGCCAAGCCGGTCACCGAGTTCCCGGTCTTCCTGGACTACCAGGACGACGTGTACGACGCCGTCGCCGAGCTGGCTCGCGCCGACGTGGCCGAGGCGATCACCATCGCCGGCAAGGCCGACCGCGAGGAGGCCCTGGACCGCGTCAAGGCCCGGGTCGCCGAGGAGCTGGGTGGTCGGTTCGAGGGTCGGGAGAAGGAGCTCAGCGCTGCCTTCCGGTCGCTGACCAAGTCCGAGGTGCGCAACCGCGTGCTGCGCGAGCAGGTCCGCATGGACGGGCGTGGCCCGCGTGACATCCGGGCGCTGACCGCCGAGGTCGGCGTGCTGCCCCGGGTGCACGGTTCGGCGCTGTTCGAGCGGGGCGAGACCCAGATCCTGGGCGTCACCACGCTGAACATGCTCCGCATGGAGCAGATGGTGGACACCCTGTCCCCCGAGAACCGCAAGCGCTACATGCACAACTACAACTTCCCGCCGTACTCGACCGGTGAGACCGGCCGGGTCGGCTCGCCGAAGCGTCGCGAGATCGGCCACGGCGCCCTCGCCGAGCGCGCGCTGATCCCGGTGCTGCCGTCGCGCGAGGAGTTCCCGTACGCCATCCGGCAGGTCTCGGAGGCGCTCAGCTCCAACGGCTCCACCTCGATGGGTTCGGTCTGCGCGTCGACGCTGGGCCTGCTCTCCGCGGGTGTCCCGCTGAAGGCGCCGGTCGCCGGCATCGCGATGGGGCTCATCTCCGACGAGGTGGACGGCAAGACCCAGTACGTGACGCTGACCGACATCCTCGGTGCCGAGGACGCGTTCGGTGACATGGACTTCAAGGTCGCCGGCACTCCGGACTTCGTCACCGCGCTCCAGCTCGACACCAAGCTCAACGGCATCCCGTCGGACGTGCTGGCCGCCGCGCTGCAGCAGGCGAACGAGGCCCGGCAGATCATCCTCGGTGTGATGAAGGCGGCGATCGAGGCTCCGGCCGAGATGTCCGACTACGCGCCGCGGGTCACCACCGTCAAGATCCCGGTCGACAAGATCGGCATGGTGATCGGCCCGAAGGGGCAGACCATCAACGCGATCCAGGACGAGACCGGCGCCGAGATCTCCATCGAGGACGACGGCACGATCTACGTCGGCGCCACCAACGGCCCGTCGGCCCAGGCGGCCGTGGACCGGATCAACGGGATCGCCAACCCGACGCTGCCGAAGCAGGGCGAGCGGTTCCTCGGCACGGTGGTCAAGACCGCCGCGTTCGGCGCGTTCATCTCGCTGCTGCCGGGCCGCGACGGCCTGCTGCACATCTCCAAGGTGGGCGACGGCAAGCGGGTCGAGCGCGTTGAGGACTTCCTCAACGTCGGCGACCGGGTCGAGGTCGAGATCGCTGACATCGACGCCCGCGGCAAGATCTACCTGGACAAGGTCCGCCCGGAGGGCACCGAGGCACCGCCGGCCGCTGAGGCCGCCGGTGGCGACCGTCCGGCTGGCCGGGACCGGGGCGACCGGGGTCCGCGTGACCGGGGCGACCGTGAGCGTGGCGGCGACCGGGGCGGCCGTGGACCGGAGCGCGGCGAAGGTGGCGGCGGCGAGGGTGGCGGCGGCGGCGAAGGTGGCGAGGGCGGCGAGCGTCCGCGCCGCCGGACCAGGCACAGCTGATCGTCGTACAACGCATCACCCACCCCTCGTCGAACCGGGAGCAGTACGTGAGTCGGGCCATCAGTGCGCCGTTTCCACCGGATCGACGGGGGGTGGCCCCCGGCTGGCGGGCCAGCCAAGCGAGTCGAGTTCGGGACACCGGGGCGGGCCGCTCCGGCGGCACCGCCCGCGCGGTGACCCGGACGCTCAGCGACGACCCGCTGGGCGGCACGGTACGACGTACCGTGCTGCCCAGCGGCCTGCGCGTGCTCACCGAGGCGATCCCGGCGATGCGCAGCGTCTCGTTCGGCATCTGGGTGGCGGTCGGCTCGCGTGACGAGACCGGCCCGCAGGCCGGTGCCGCGCACTTCCTCGAGCACCTGCTCTTCAAGGGCACCCACAAGCGCACCGCACTCGAGATCTCCTCGCAGATCGAGGCGGTGGGTGGTGAGACCAACGCCTTCACCACGAAGGAATACACCTGCTACTACGCCCGCGTGCTGGACGAGGACCTGCCGCTGGCGATCGACGTGATGTGCGACCTGGTGGCCGACTCGCTGTTGGAGCCGGCCGACGTGGAGACCGAGCGTGGCGTGATCCTGGAAGAGATCGCCATGCACGACGACGAGCCTGGTGACGAGGTGCACGATCTCTTCGTCCAGGCCGTCTACGGTGACCACCCGCTGGGTCGGCTGATCTCCGGCACCTCCGAGACCGTCACGCCGATGACCCGGCGGCAGATCCAGAGCTTCTACCGGGGTCGCTACACCGCGCCGCAGATCGTCATCGCCGCCGCCGGCAACCTCGACCACGCCGCGGTGGTCAAGCTGGTCCGCCAGGCCGTGCGCGGCACCCCGCTGGACAGCGACCCGGCCACCCCGGCACCGTACCGCGGGGCGACCCCGGCGGTACGGACCAAACCGGCGACCACCCTGGTGGAGCCGAAGGAGACCGAGCAGGCGCACGTCATCCTCGGCTGCCCCGGCATCGACCGCCTCGACGAGCGGCGCTTCGCCCTTGGCGTGCTCAACAACGTGCTCGGCGGCGGCATGTCCAGCCGGCTGTTCCAGGAGATCCGCGAGCAGCGCGGCCTTGCCTACTCGGTCTACTCCTACGCCAGCCAGTACGCCGACAGCGGCCTGTTCGCCGTCTACGCCGGCTGCGCGCCGGGCAAGGTGGACGAGGTGCTGGCCCTGACTCGCGCCGAGCTGGCCCGGGTGGCCGCCGACGGGTTGACCGAGGCCGAGGTGGCCCGGGGCAAGGGGATGAGCAAGGGTTCGTTCGTGCTCGGCCTGGAGGACACCGGTTCCCGGATGAGCCGGCTGGCCAAGGGTGAGCTGCTCTACGGCGACCTGATGCCGGTGGACGAGCTGCTCCGCCGGGTCGACGAGGTCACCGTGGCGGACGTGAACATCCTCGCCGCCGAGCTGCTCAGCCGACCGATGTCGCTGGCCGTGGTCGGCCCGTTCGCCGCAGGCGACTTCGCGGTCTGAGAGCTCCCGCAACGCGGTCGGAAGTGACGTCCCGGACAGGGGTGTGGACCGGATCCGGCCGGGAGGGCACGTCCCGATTGGGATAGGTTGTGCCCCGTGACTGACGAGCAGGAGAAGAACCCGACCGAGCCGCTGCGGGTCGGCGTGTTGGGTGCCCGAGGCCGGATGGGCATCGAGGTCTGCAAGGCGGTCGACGCCGCCGACGGCGTCGAGCTGGTCGCGACGATCGACCAGGGTGACAGCCGTTCCGTCGTCTCCGACGCCGGTGCCGAGGTGGTTGTCGACTTCACCACGCCGGACGTCGTCATGGACAACCTGCAGTGGTGCATCGACCAGGGCATCAGCGCTGTCGTCGGCACCACCGGCTTCACCGAGCAGCGCCTGGCGCAGGTGCGCGGCTGGCTGGCCCGCAAGCCCGGGGTAGGCGTGGTCATCGCCCCGAACTTCGGCATCGGCGCGGTGTTGATGATGCAGTTCGCCGCGCGGGCCGCCCGACACTTCGAGTCCGTCGAGATCATCGAGCAGCACCACCCGCGCAAGCTGGACGCCCCGAGCGGCACCGCCACGCACACCGCGCGGCAGATCGCCCGGGCCCGCGCCGAGGCCGGCCTCGGCCCGGTGCCGGATGCCACCAAGGACGAGGTGCCGGGTGCGCGCGGTGCCGAGATCGACGGGGTACGCGTCCACGCGGTGCGTGCCACCGGGCTCGTCGCCCACCAGGAGGTGCTCTTCGGCACCACCGGCGAGACGCTGACCATCCGGCACGACTCGTACGACCGGGCGTCGTTCATGCCGGGCGTGCTGCTGGCCGTCCGCGCGGTGCGCAACCGCCCCGGTCTCACCCTCGGCCTGGACGCCCTGCTCGACTGACCGCCGCCCTCGGCGGTTAGCGCAGATCTTGGACAGTTTCCGTTGGCGCGGCGGGCCCGCGGAACGGAAACTGTCCAAGATCTCAGGGCGCGGCCCGGGTAGCATCCGCCGATGATCGATGGTGGACACCTGGACCGGGCTGGGCGGCTGGTCACCCTGCGCCCGGTCGACGACGACAACTGGCGGGCGGTGGCCGACGTTGCCCCGCGCGACGACCAGCGCCGCTTCGTGGCCGCGCTGGGCGCCCGCTACCTGCTGCTCAGCAGCCGCTCCGAGGTGTGGACCTCACTCGCCGTGTACGCCGACGAGACCGTCGTGGGCCACGTCATGTGGGGAGTGGACGACGACGGCTCGCCCTGGATCGGCGGCATGCTGATCGACGCCGCCGAGCAGAGCCGTGGCGTGGGCAGAGCGACGGTGCAGACCCTGGCCGCCTGGCTCTCCGCCAGGGACGGCAACCCCCCGGTCCGCCTCTCCTACCACCCCGACAACACCCAGGCCGCCACCCTCTACAGCTCGCTGGGCTTCCACCCCACAGGCGCGGTAGACGACGAAGAGCTAGTAGCCGAACAATCCCCAACCCCATAACCCCGCCCTGCCCTGCCCCTGTGCCCGCCCGGGTCGATCATGGACTTGTGGTGGGTGCTACTTCGGCATGTGCACCTTTTATGGGGCACCACAACTCCATGATCGACCCGGGCGGGCAGGGGCGGGCGGGGCGGGGCGGGGCGGGGCGGGGCGGGGCGGGCATTGTTAGTGGGAGAGGGGGTTCTTGGGGCGGCGTTGGGTGGGGAGGGTTGGGGTTGGGGTCAGGGGGGTTGGGGTCAGGGGGGTTGGGAAACCGGTCACCGTGGCTTCGCCGGTGCGGTCGACCGTCACGTTTACCGGAGTACCGGCCACGCGGAGGCCGTTGACCGCGACGGCACCGAGTTCGGCTCCGGCCAGTGGCGCCAGCCGGACCGTGCCTCCCGGCACGTCCGGATAGAGGCCGGTGGCCGCTTGGAGCAGCAGCACAGCGCCCGCCGCGGCCCACGCCTGCGGCCGGCACGCAGCCGGGTACGGCACCGGACGGTTCACCAGTGACCGGTCGTCGCCGCCGTAGAGCTCCGGCATCCGGTAGTCGAACGCCTCGGCCGCGGTGAGCAGCCCTTCGGCCAGGCCGAGTGCCGCCTCCCGGTGCCCGGCGCGGGCCAGCCCGGCGAGCACGATCGCGGTGTCGTGGGTCCAGATCGAGCCGCAGTGGTACGACAGCGGGCTGAAGCCGGCGTCCTCGGTGGACATGGTCCGCAGCCCGAAGCCACCGGCGAGCGTGTCGGTGGTGAGCAGCCGGGCGACCTGGGCCTCCTCGTCGTGGGCGAGCAGGCCGGTGCCGAGCAGGTGACCGATGTTGCTGGTCAGCGAGTCGACGGGGCGCTTGTCCCGGTCGAGGGCCAGGGCGGGCTGCGGGCCGTACCGACCGTCGACCCAGAAGCTGTCCCGGAACCGGCGGGCCAGCGCGGCGGCGTGCTCGCGCCAGCGGTCAGCGCCGGGCCGGCCAAAGGCGTCCAGCAGGGCGGCGCCGTTGACCGCCGCCTCGTGTGCGTACCCCTGCACCTCGGCCAGCACGATCGGCGCGGTGGCCAGGGTGCCGTCGTGGAATCGGACGGCGTCGCCAGAGTCCTTCCAGCCCTGGTTGGACAACCCGTGCCCGGTGGTGTCGACGTACTCGACCAGGCCGTCGCCGTCGGGGTCGGCGTGCTCGCCGAGCCAGCGCAGGGACGCCTCCAGGTGTGGCAGCAGCGGCTCGATCTGCTCGGCGGGCAGGCCCCAGCGCCACGCGTCGTGCAGCAGGTTGACCCAGAGCATGGTGGCGTCGACGGTGCCGTAGTACGCCGGCGGTAGGCGCAGCCCGTCGTCGGGCAGCGCGAACTCGTGCCGACGCAACTCGTGCAGGATCTTGCCGGGGGCCTCGCCGGTCGCGGGGTCGATCCGGGTGCCCTGCCGGCGCGCGAGCACCCGCAGGGTGCCGGCGGCCAGGTCGGTGCCGAGCGGCAGCATCATCCGGGCGGCCCAGAGGCTGTCCCGGCCGAACAGGGTGAGGAACCAGGGCACGCCAGCGCCGAGGAACACATCCTCCGGTGCGCCGGTCTCGGCCAGTCGTAGGCCGCGCAGGTCGTCCAGGCTGCGGTCGAGCAGCCGGACCAGGCGTCGGTCGTCCGCCGTCACCTCGGGTAGGGACCACTCCGGCGCGCCGGGCGGCCCGACGACGACAGCGCGCGGGTCCTCGACGGTCAACTGCCAGCGCAGCGCCGTCTCACCGCCGGGGGGCAGCTCGACCGGCCAGGCCAGTCGGGGTGCGGTGATCCGGTCATCGGTGGCGAGCACGTCGGCGCCGGGTGCGGTGACGGTGACGGTGATCCCCTCCGCCGACCAGGTGAGCGCGCCCGGCTGGCCGGTCTTGGCCTCGATCGGAGCGGTGGCGCCACCGGACTTGACGACCTCGATGGGTGCCAGGTCGCAGCCGAGGTCGATGGTGACGGTGGCCCGTACGCCGACCGTGGCGGTGGAGACGATCCGCAGTTCCTCGGTGAGGCCGTTGCGGGTGGCCCGGCGGAGCCGGTCGACGCGGACGGTGGGGTCGGGCACCCGGTCGCCGAGCCAGCGCGCCAGGCTCACGAAGTGGGCGCCGTACGGGCCGTCGTCGCCGCGGGTCAGACCTTCCAGCTCCCGGTCGTCGACCCGCAGCTCGGCCCGGCTGAGCACCCGGGCATCGGCGTGGAAGACGCCCTGGACGCCGGTCGGACGGATCTGCCCGGTCGCGTCCCCCAACGCGCTGGTCGGGGCGAAGACCACCCCCACCAACTCGTGCAGGAGGGGTTGCAGCTGGCGTTCGATCACGGTGCGGCTCCAGATCATCAGGGTGCGGGGCGGACATCTTGACAACGCGCCCCCGGCGGTGCAAAGTGCGAAACATTCCAGAAACTTGAACGATCCAATCCTGCCTTATCCAAATTGGATCGTTCAAGATGGCGAGAGGGATTAAGTGGCCGAAAAGGTGACCATCGCGACGGTGGCCCGGCACGCCCGAGTGAGCCGGCAGACGGTGTCCAACGTGCTCAACGCCCCGCACATCGTGCGGGAGGAGACCCGGCTGCGGGTCGAGGACGCGATCAGCGCGCTCGGCTACCGGGCCAACCAGGCGGCCCGGCAGATGCGCACCGGCCGGTCCCGCCTCATCGCCGCCCGGATCGACCCGACGCGCGACGGCATCAACGGCTCCGTGCTCGACCGCTTCCTGCACGGCCTCACCGAGACCGCCGATGCGGCCGGCTACCGGGTGCTGCTCTACACCGCCACCGACGACGAGCGGGAGATCGCCACGTACGGCGACCTGCTCGGCACCTACGAGCTGGATGCGTTCGTGCTCGTCGGCACGAAGCACGGCGACCCGCGTACCGCCTGGCTCGCCGACCGGGACGTGCCGTTCGTGACCTTCGGCCGCCCGTGGGACGCGCTCGACGCGCACCCCTGGGTGGACGTCGACGGCGCCGCCGGCACCGCTCAGGCCACCCGGCACCTGCTGGCCGCCGGGCACCGACGGATCGCGTTCATCGGTTGGCCGGCCGGTTCCGGTGTCGGCGACGATCGGCGCGCCGGCTGGCGCGACGCGCTGCACGAGGCCGGCGTCGACCCGACCGGGTTGCACCGGGAGACCGAGGACGGCATCGCCCAGGGCGAGCGGCTGATGCGCGACCTGCTCGTTGCCGTGGCTCCGACCGCCGTGGTCTGTGCCAGCGACTCGCTCGCCCTCGGCGCCCTTCAGGCGATCCGCGGCACCGACCCGCCCGTGTCGGTGATCGGCTTCGACGACACGCCGGTGGCCGCCGCGATCGGGCTGGCCAGCGTCAGCCAACCGCTGGGCGACGCCGCCGCCCGCTGCGTGGACCTGCTCACCGGGGTCCTCGACGGCAACCACGAGACCCCCACCCACGTGCTGCTCCAGCCCTCGCTGGCACTGCGGCACACCGCGTAGGCCCACCCCCACCAGGAGAGAACATGGCACCTCGAACCATCACCCGGGCGGCGGTGGCCGGCCTCGCCGCCGTCGCCCTCCTTGGCTCCGCCGCATGCGGCAGCGGCTTCGACGACTCGTCCGGCGACGCCACCCAGTCCAGCGGCCCGGCCAGCCTGCAGATCCTGATCGGTTCCTCCGGCGAGGCCGAGACCAAGGCCGTGCAGGACGCCGCGGCGAAGTGGGCCGGCAGCTCCGGCAACACCGCGACGGTGACCCCGGCACAGGACCTCACCCAGCAGCTCGGCCAGGCCCTCGCCGGCGGCACCCCGCCGGACGTCTTCTACGTGGACGCGGCCCAGTTCGCCAACTACGCCAGCGTCGGTGCCCTGGAGCCGTACGGCGACAAGATCAGCAACTCGGCCGACTTCTACGAGAGCCTGCGCACCGCCTTCACGTACGACGGCAAGCTCTACTGCGCGCCCAAGGACTTCTCCACCCTGGCGCTCCAGATCAACACCGACCTGTGGGCCAAGGCCGGGCTGACCGACGCCGACGTGCCGACCACCTGGGACCAGCTCACCGCGACCGCCCAAAAGATCAAGGCCAAGGGGCAGGTGCCGCTGGCCCTCGGTGACACCCGGGACCGCATCGGTGCCTTCATGGTGCAGAACGGCGGCTGGCTGGTCAGCAAGGACGGCAAGCAGCCCACCGCGGACACCCCGGAGAACCTCGCCGCACTCCAGTACGTCAAGACCATGCTCAGCACCGGGCTGGCCAAGTACCCGAAGCAGCTCGACGCCGGCTGGTCCGGTGAGGCGTTCGGCAAGGGCAAGGCCGTGATGACCATCGAGGGCAACTGGATCAAGGGTGCCCTGCAGAACGACTTCCCGAACGTGAAGTACAAGGTCGTGGCGCTGCCGTCCGGTCCCAAGGGACAGGGCACCCTCTCCTTCACCCAGTGCTGGGGCATCGCCGCGAAGAGCAAGTACAAGGATCAGGCGATCAAGTTCGTCGAGGCGATGACCAGCGGCGAGCAGCAGATGGCCTTCGCGACGGCGTTCGGTGTGATGCCGTCCCGCCAGTCGGCGCGCGACCAGTACACCGCCGCCTTCCCGGCGGACAAGGTGTTCATCGACGGTGTCGCGTACGCCCAGGGCCCGGTGAACGCTCCGAAGATGGACAGCGTCCTCAAGGACCTCGACACCGGTCTGCAGGGGCTGGCCAACGGCGACCCGAAGACCGTGCTGCAGAACTTCGACAAGAACGCCAAGGCGGCGCTCGGCGGCAGCTGAGGTGATGGCGGGGGCCCCGGCGACCACCGGGGCCCCCGCCGCACGTCGGCCGGAGAGAGGAAGGGAGGGAAGATGGCAACCGAGACACTGACCGCCGTGGCGACTGCGGGCGGGGCCGGCCCCCGCCGACGCAGGGGCGGCATCCGGAGCAACGAAAACCTCGCCGGCTGGCTCTTCGTCGCGCCGGTGATCGTCATTCTGGGGCTGTTCCTGCTGCTGCCGATCCTGATGGCGCTCTGGGTCAGCCTGACCGACTGGAACGGCCAGGGCGGCCCCTTCACCGGCGACGTCCCGTTCGTCGGCGCGCACAACTACACCCAGTTGTTCACCGAGGACGGGCTGGCCCGCCGCGACTTCATGACCAGCATCCGCAACAACATCTACTACGTGGCGATCGTGGTGCCGGCACAGACCGTGCTCGCGCTCGGACTGGCCCTGGTCGTCAACAACCGGATGCTCAAGGGCAAGAGCTTCTTTCGCAGCGCCTTCTACTTCCCCTCGGTGACCAGCTCGGTCGCGATCAGCGTGGTGTTCCTGTTCCTCTTCGCCAACTCCGGTGCGGTGAACGCGCTGCTCGGCTTTCTCGGGATCGACGGCCCGGAGTGGTTCGCCGATTCGCGGGGCGTGCTGCACCTGCTGTTCGGTACGGTCGGCGTCGACTCCGCCCCGGCCGCGCTGGCCAACGGCGGCCCGTTCGGCCTGAGCTGGTGGGACTGGCTGGCCGGTCCCAGCGTGGCGATGATGTCGATCATCACGCTGGTCATCTGGACCACCTCCGGCACCTTCATGCTGATGTTCCTGGCCGGGCTGCAGAACGTGCCGGTCGCGCTGGACGAGGCGAGCACCCTCGACGGCGCGTCCCGGTGGCAGCGGTTCCGGCACGTCACCCTGCCGATGATCAGGCCCACCACCTTCCTGGTGCTCACCCTCGGCATGATCGGCTCCTGGCAGGTCTTCGACCAGGTGTACGTGATGAGCCAGGGCGACCCGGCCAAGACCACGCTCACCCCCGCGTACCTGTCGTACCGGACCGCCTTCCGGGACTTCGACTACGGCTCCGGCGCGGCGATCTCCTTTGTGCTGTTCCTGATCATCATCGTGCTCACCCTTATCCAGCGCCGGGCGCTGGCCGAGCGGGACACCAACCGGCCGCGCCGCGGCTGGTGGCGTCGGCGCGTACCGGAAAGGTCCTGAGATGGCCGTGCTCACCGACCGCCCGGCGGCGGCGCCCGCGCGGCGTCAGCACCGCGCGGCCCGCACCCTGGCCACCCGCTTTTTGGGGTACGCCACGCTGGTCTTCTTCGGGCTGGTGTTCCTCTACCCGTTCGTCATCCAGATCGGCAACGCGCTCAAGACCGAGCCCGACGCGGCGGCGAACCCGCTGTCACCGTTCCCGGACCCGCTCACCCTGGCCGGCTTCGAACGGATCTTCGCCGGCACCAACTTCCCGCTCTGGTTGGGCAACTCGCTGCTGGTGACGGTGCTGGTCACCATCGGCCGGGTGTTCTTCGACTCGCTCGCCGGGTACGCGTTGGCCCGGCTGCGGTTCCGGGGGCGCGGCGGGCTGTTCGCCGCCGTTATCGCGGTGATGGCGGTGCCCGGGGTGGTGCTGCTGATCCCGAAGTTCCTGGTGCTCAACCAGCTCGGCATCTACAACAGCTACGCCGGTCTGGTGGTGCCGCTGCTGGCCGACGCGGCAGGCGTGTTCATCATGAAGCAGTTCTTCGAGTCGATTCCGTTGAGTGTCGAGGAGGCCGCCCGGATCGACGGGGCGAGCATCTTCCGCACCTTCTGGTCGGTGGTGCTGCCGATGGCGAAACCGGCGCTGATCACCCTCACCATCCTGTCGTTCCAAAGTTCCTGGAACGAGTTCCCGCACAGCCTCGTGGCGGTGCAGAACCCGGACCTGTTCACCCTGCCACGCGGGCTGGCCGACCTGGTCAGCGGCTCGCTCGGCAAGGGCACCCAGTACCCGCTCAAGCTCGGCGCCGCGCTGCTGGCCACCATCCCCGTGGCGATCATCTTCGTGGTGTTCCAGCGGTACTTCGTCCGCGACGCCAACGACGGCTCGGACAAGGGCTGACCGGCCGGTGTGGCGGCCCCGGCCCGGGGCCCCACACCGTCAGGTCAGTCGTCGGCTGGCACCTTCTCGGGCGGGACGCCCACGTGCAGGCGCACCTGGGGCACCAGCATGTCGTCGACGTCCAGCGCGCGGGCCGCGCCGTCGGGCTCCCAACCGGTGCTGGTGAGAAACTTCCGGGTCGCCTCGTCGCCCTCGAACGCCCAGGCCACCGCCCGGCTCAGGCCGTCTTCCCGCCACAGGTCGACGGCGGCGGCGAGCAGCCGACTGCCGTGCCCGCGCCGACCCCAGCGGGGCTCGACCAGCAGGTCGGTCACGGCGGCCACGTCCGGGCCGAGCGCGTCGGCCGGCTCGCCCGGAGCGAGGGCCTCGACGTCGGCCGGGCCGGAGGCGGCGAACCCCACCAGATACGATTGCTCGGCCTGTTCGACGGCGACCAGCACCCGGTGCGCGCCCGAGGGCGGCTCCAGCACCGCGGCGCTCCACCGCCGGGCGAGGAACGCCTCGTCCAGGTTGTCGAGCACGTGCCGAGGCAGGATCCGGCGGTACGCGACCCGCCAGGTCGCGAGCTGGATGCGTGCGATCTCGCCGGCGTCCTCGGGACGCGCCGGGCGGACGTACCCGAGAGCCATGGGACGGAAGCCTACGCAAGGCGAGGGAGGCGACGGTGGCGCAGGGTGCCAACAGGACGGCCGCGCAGGTCGTCGGGGTGGTGGTGCTCGCCGCGGCGGTCACCGCGTTCCTCGCCGTCGCGGCGGTGCGGCACGGCTTCTTCGACCTGAAGGTCTACTACGGCGCGTTGACGTGGTGGGTGCACGACGGCGGGGAGATCTACGACTACCTCAAGCCGGGCACCCAGTACGGCTTCACTTACCCGCCGTTCGCCGCGCTGGTCATGCTGCCGATGGCGTACCTGCCATGGTCGGCCGCGATCGTGGTGAGCGTGCTCGCCAGCGTGGTCACCACCGCCGTGCTGATCTGGTGGCTGGTCGACCCGATCGCCCGCCGCGCCGGTTGGACCCGGTGGTTCGCCCTCGCCGTGGCACTCTGCCTGGCCGCCGCGTTCGAGCCGATGCGGGAGACAGTCAACTTCGGCCAGGTCAACACGCTGCTGCTCTTCCTGGTGGCGGTGGATCTGCTGCGGCTGCTGCCGGCCGGCAACCGGTGGGCCGGGGTGGGCATCGGGCTGGCCACCGCGATCAAGCTGACCCCGGGCGTCTTCATCGTCTACCTGCTCGTCACCGGGCGATGGCGGGCGGCGCTCACCGCGAGCGGCACGGCGGCCGGGGTGTCGCTGTTGGCTGGCGCGCTCTTCCCGGACGCCTCCCGGGAATTCTGGACCGAGGCGTTGTGGAACACCGGTCGGGTGGGCGAGCTGGCGTTCGTCTCCAACCAGTCGCTGCGCGGGGTGGTCGCCCGGCTCGACCCGGAGCACCCCAGCACCCTGCTCTGGCTGCTGTTGGTGCTCGGCACCCTGGCGCTCTGGGCCTGGCGGTCGCGGGCCGCCGTCGCGGCCGGCGACGAGGCGACCGGCCTGGCGCTGACCGGCGCGGTGATGTGCCTGGTCAGCCCGGTCACCTGGGTGCACCACCTGGTCTGGCTGCTGCCCGCGCTGATCCTCCTGGTCGACAACGCGATGGCCGGGCCGGCCGGCCGCCGTCGGTGGGTCCTGCTGGTCGCCGCGACCATCGGGTACGCGCTGCTGATCAGCCGGACCGTCTGGTTCTGGGAGAAGGACTTCACCGGCGTCGACGGCTTCCTGGGCAGCAACGCCTACGTCTGGATCAGTCTGGCGCTGCTGGCCTTCCTGCCGGTGCGCCGGTGGCTGACCCCGGTCGGGTCAGTCGTCGAGGCGTCCGGCGTACCGCAGCTCGACCAGCCCGACCGGCGGGCCTCCGCCGGCGAGCGGCACCTGATAGGTCGACTGCTCACCGTCCGCTGACAGCCCGGCCCGCTCGTAGAACCGGCGGGCCCGGAGGTTGTCCACCAGCACCCACAGCCGGTAGCCGGTCCAGCCCCGCTCGGCGAGCCCGGCTCGCGCGGCGGCCAGCAGCGCGGCGCCGGTCCCGTCGCCCCAGCGGGCCGGCTCCACGTAGAGCGCCAGCACCTCGCCGACCGTCGGGTCCAGGTCGTCCCGGTCCTGGTTGCGGCGGTACGGCCCGAAGGTGGTGAAGCCGACCACCAGCCCGTCCACCTCCCCGAGCAGGGTGGTGAAGGGATGCTCCGGGTCGGCGGTGCCGACGTCACGCCGGCGTTGCGCCCAGGCCAGCACGTTGAGCCGCCCGAGCACCTCGTCCGGCATGAAGCCGGCGTAGCCCGCCTGCCAGCCGTGCACGTGCACCCGGGCGACCGCCTCGGCGTCGTCCGGCTCCTCCCGACGGATGGTCAGCATTGCACCGTTCTATGCCCCGTTGGCCCTCGCGTCCAGCTTCCCGCACCGGCGTCGTACCCATGAATTAAGGTCGCCGACGATGACCGCACCGGAATCACTCTCGCTCGCCCAGGCCCGGCGGGTGGCGCTCGCCGCCCAGGGCTTCGCCGACCCGGCGCCGGCCGGGGTGCCCACCCGTCGGCATCTACGCCGGGTGCTCGACCGGGTCGGGTTGATCCAGATGGACTCGGTCAACGTGCTGCAACGCGCGCACTACCTGCCTCTGTACAGCCGGCTCGGGCCCTACCCGACCACGCTGCTCGACCAGGCCGCCTACCGCCGTCCGCGTGAGCTGTTCGAATACTGGGGCCACGAGGCGTCGCTGATCCCGGTCGAGCTGCACCCGACGCTGCGCTGGCGGATGGCCCGGGCGCACAGCGAGTCCTGGGGCGGTATGCGGCGGATCGCCCAGGAGCAGCCGGAGCTGGTCGCCTGGGTCCGCGACGAGGTGGCCGCCCGGGGTCCGCTGACCGCTGCCGAGATCGAGGATGACGCGCCCCGGGAGACCGGCAACTGGGGATGGAACTGGTCGGCGGTCAAACGGGCGTTGGAGTTCCTGTTCTGGGCCGGGGAGGTGGTCGCCGCGGAGCGCAGCACCTCCTTCGCCCGCCGCTACGACCTGCCCGAGCGGGTGCTGCCCGCGGCGGTGCTGGCCGCGCCCACCCCGGCCGACGCCGAGGCGTACCGCACGCTGGTGGCCCTTGCCGCGCGGTCGCTCGGGGTGGCCGCCGAGCCGGAGCTGCGCGACTACTTCCGGCTGCCGCTGGCCGGTGCCCGGCAGGCCGTCGCGGAGCTGGCCGAGGCCGGTGAGCTGGTGCCGGTCACCGTGGCGGGCTGGCGCCAGCCGGCGTGGCTCCACGCGTCCGCCCGGCTGCCCCGTTGGGTTCGGGGCAACACGCTGGTCAGCCCCTTCGACCCGCTGATCTGGGAACGGGCTCGCACCGAGCGGCTGTTCGGCTTCAGCTACCGGATCGAGATCTACGTCCCGGCGCCACAGCGGGTCTACGGCTACTACGTGTTGCCCTTCCTTCAGGGCGACCGGTTCACCGCCCGGGTCGACCTGAAGGCCGACCGCAAGGCCGGGGTGCTGCTGGTGCCGGCCGCGTGGGTCGAGCCCGGCGTCGACCCGGGGGAGACCGCGGTGGCGCTCGCCGCCGAGCTGTACCGGCTCGCCGGCTGGCTCGGGCTGAGCGCGGTGGCGCCGCCCGCGGCCGGCGACCTGGCCGGTCCGCTCACGGCCGCGTTGGCCGGCGTGTCCGGTGTACCGTGAGCGTGTGACGAGCGCTCCCGGACCGGTCGACCAGCCGCAGCCCGCTCCCGGGGCGGTCCAGACGGTGCCAGCCGATGGGGCCGATACCGGCCCGGCCGGCTGGCCGACGAGCCCGCCGGGCGGCTACCCAGCGCCCGAGCCGGACCGGCTCACCCGGTTCGTGCTGCGGCTGTACGACCGTTCGCCGCGCTGGGCGGTGCCGCTGGCCGCGGTCGGCTGCGTCGCCCTCGGCATGGGCTACGCGCTGCTCAGCAACCCGACGTACGCCGACCCGGACGCCGCGCCCACCTGTCTGCTCAAGTTGACCACCGGGCTGGACTGCCCGGGCTGCGGCGGCACCCGCGCACTCTGGTACGTGCTGCACGGTGACCTGCCGGCCGCCGCCCGGCATCACTTCCTGTTCGTCTTCGCGCTGCCGTTCATCGCGTACCTCTTCGTGGCCTGGGCGGGAAACCAGGCGTTCGGCTGGCGACTGCCCGAGCTGCGGATCAGCTCGAAGGTCATCGTCGGCTTCATGGCCGCCTGGCTCGCCTTCTCGGTGCTGCGCAATCTGCCCTGGGCGCCCTTCGCCTCGCTCTACGTCTGACCGCCCCGCCCGAGGCGGCGGTCCGCCGGTTCGTGGGTCCGCCGGTCGGCCGGCATGTGTTGTCTGGGTCCCTTTGGAGCTGAATCGTTTACGACATCGTGCTCTTCCTCGGCCTTCACAACTGACGAGCAGGCCCGGGCCGGCTGGGGCCGCTGGGCCGCTCGGGCCGCTGGGCCGCTCGGGCCGCTGGGCCGCTCGGGCCGCTGGGCCGCTTGGGCGGCTTGGGTCGCTCGGTCGCTTGGGCCGTTGGGTCGCTTGGGCCGTTGGGTCGCTCGGGCCGCTTGGGCCATTGGGCCGCTCGTCTGCCGCCGGGGACGGCTGATATCGCAGACGATTCAGCTCCAAAGGACGCGGCCGGAACTGTCCGCCCCGGCCACGACGCGGGTTATCCCCTCGGCCCACGCCCCGGGGCATCGTCGGCTTCGATGCCGCCGGAGTGATCGACATTGCACGGGGCGCGCCCGAGTTGGGTGCGGGACCACCGACCACTACAGTCCCAGGAATGCCGGAGATGGTGCAGCCCCAGGTCAAGTTGATCGCGTGGACCCAGTTCGCGGCCCCGGACGACGTGCCGTGGTCGACCGACGCCGAGGGTGGCCAGGCGCTCGCCGAGTTCGCCGGCCGGGCCTGCTACCAGTCGTGGAAGAAGCCGAACCCGGCGACCGCCACCAACGCCGGCTACCTGGCGCACATCCTCGACGTCGGGCACCTCTCGGTGCTGGAGCACGGCTCGGTGACCTTCTACTTCACCGGGGTGTCCCGCTCCTTCACCCACGAGCTGATCCGGCACCGGCACTTCTCGTACTCACAGCTGTCCCAGCGCTACGTCCCGGAGCGGGACGCGGCCATGGTCGAGCCGGCGGTCATCGCCGACGACCCGGAGCTGCACAAGAAGTTCACCGAGGCCGCAGAGGCGAGCGTTCGGGTGTACACCGAGTTGCTGGAGGGCCTGGAGCAGCGCTTCTCCGACGAGCCGAACCCGACGCTGCGCCGTAAGCAGGCTCGGCAGGCGGCCCGCGCGGTGCTGCCCAACGCCACCGAGACGCGGATCGTGGTCACCGGCAACTACCGGGCCTGGCGGCACTTCATCGCGATGCGGGCCACCGAGCAGGCTGATGTGGAGATCCGTGAGCTGGCCGTGGAGTGCCTGCGCCAGCTGCAGGGGGCGGCCCCGAACGTATTCGCCGACTTCGTGATCTCCACGCTGCCGGACGGCACTGAGGTGGCGGCCAGCCCGCACGAGGCGTCCTGAGCCCTTCCCCGGCGGGCCCCGGCTGGTCGTCCGCTAGGTTGGAGGGTATGACGCACGACCACCTCGACGCCGCCGCACCACCGGTGTCCCGCCCCTTCGGGCGGCTTCTCACCGCCATGGTGAGCCCGTTCACTCCCGACGGCTCGCTCGACCTCGACGGCGTCGCCCAACTGGCGAGCCACCTGGTCGACGAGCAGGGCAACGACGCGCTGGTGGTCAACGGCACCACCGGCGAGTCGCCGACCACGACCGACGCGGAGAAGGAACGCCTGATCCGGACCGTGGTGGAGGCCGTCGGTGACCGTGCCAAGGTGGTCGCGGGGGTCGGCACCAACGACACCCGGCACACCATCGAGCTGGCCGCGGCGGCCGAGAAGGCGGGCGCGCACGGGCTGCTGGTGGTCACCCCGTACTACAACAAGCCGCCGCAGAGCGGCCTGCTGCGGCACTTCACCGCGGTGGCCGACGCCACCGGCCTGCCGGTGATGTTGTACGACATCCCGCACCGCTCCGGCGTGCCGATCGACACCGAGACGCTGGTCCGGCTCGCGGAGCACGGCCGGATCGTCGCGGTCAAGGACGCCAAGGGCGACCTGACCGCCACCAGCTGGGTGACCAGCCGGACCGCCCTCGCCTTCTACAGCGGCGAGGACGCACTCACCCTGCCGGCGCTGGCCGTCGGCAGCGTGGGCCTGGTCGGCACCTCGACGCACTTCACCGGGGCGCTGACCGTACAGATGATCGAGGCGTACGACGCGGGGGACATGCCGACCGCGTTGGCGCTGCACCGGCGGCTGCTGCCGCTGTTCACCGGCGTCTTCCGTACCCAGGGCACCATTCTGGTAAAGGCGGGCCTGGCGGCGCTGGGCCTGCCTGCCGGCCCGGTGCGACCCCCGCTGGTGGACGCCACCGATGACGAGATCGCCCAGCTGCGCGCGGACTTCGCGGCAGCGGGCCTGGAGCTGCCCGAATGATCGAACGACACGATGGACGCCGAGTGACGGCGTCGCAGAATGAGGTGGACGCGTGACCGAGGCGCACATCGAGGCGGAACTACCCCCGCCGCTGCCGGAAGGTGGCCTGCGGATCATCCCGCTCGGCGGGCTCGGCGCCATTGGTCGGAACATGACCGTCTTCGAGTTCGACGGCAAGTTGCTGATCGTCGACTGCGGTGTCCTGTTCCCCGACGTCGAGCAGCCGGGTGTGGACCTGATCCTGCCCGACTTCGGCCCGATCCTGGACCGGCTGGCCGACGTCCAGGCGATCGTGCTGACGCACGGCCATGAGGACCACATCGGCGCGGTGCCCTACCTGCTCGCCCACAAGCCCGACATTCCGCTCGTCGGCTCACAGTTCACCCTCGCCCTGGTCGAGGCGAAGTTGGCGGAGCGGCGTATCCAGCCGTACACGCTGACCGTGCGGGAGGGCGGCCGCGAGCGGCTCGGCCCGTTCGAGTGTGAGTTCTTCGCGGTCAACCACTCGATCCCGGACGCCCTCGCGGTGGCCATCCGGACCCCCGCCGGCCTGGTGCTGCACACCGGCGACTTCAAGATGGACCAGCTCCCGCTGGACGGCCGGATCACGGACCTGGCCGGCTTCGCCCGGCTCGGTGCCGAGGGCGTCGACCTGTTGCTGTCCGACTCCACCAACGCGGAGATCCCCGGCTTCGTCACCCCGGAACGGGAGATCGGGCCGGTGCTCGACTCGATCTTCGCGAAGGCCAAGGGCCGGATCATCGTGGCCTCGTTCGCCTCGCACGTGCACCGCGTGCAGCAGGTCTTCGACTCCGCCGCGGAGCACGACCGCAAGGTCGCGCTGATCGGCCGGTCCATGGTCCGCAACATGGGCATCGCCCGGGACCTCGGCCTGCTCAACATCCCTGCCGGCCTGGTCATCGGGATCGACGAGGCGACCACGCTGCCTCCGGACCAGATCGTGCTGATGTCCACCGGGTCCCAGGGTGAGCCGATGAGCGCGCTGGGCCGGATGGCCAGTGGCGACCACCGGCACATCACCATCGCTCCCGGGGACACCGTCGTGCTGGCCTCCTCGCTGGTTCCCGGCAACGAGACCTCGGTCTACCGGGTGATCAACCGGCTCGCCCGGGCCGGCGCGGTGGTCGTGCACAAGGACGTGGCGAAGGTGCACGTCTCCGGGCACGCCCCCGCCGGGGAGCTGCTCTACCTGCTCAATGTCGTCCGGCCCAGCAACCTGATGCCCGTGCACGGCGAGTGGCGCCACCTGCGCGCCCACGCCCGGCTCGGCATCGAATCCGGGGTCGCCGCCGACCGGGTGGTGATCTGCGAGGACGGCGACGTGGTCGACCTGGTCGAGGGCCGCGCCAGCCTGGTCGGGCATGTGAAGAGCCGGTACGTCTACGTGGACGGCCTCGCCGTCGGTGACGTCAGCGAGTCGCTGCTCACCGAACGGCGGATCCTCGGTGACGGCGGCTTCATCGCCACCACCGTGGTCGTCGACTCGGTCACCGGCAAGGTGGTCGCCGGCCCGACGCTGTCCGCGAAGGGCTTCTCCGAGGACCCGGAGGCGTTCAACCCGGTGGTCCCGCTGGTCACCGAGGCGCTCAACCGGGCCGCCGCGGACGGCATCACCGACCCGCACCAGCTCCAGCAGATCGTCCGGCGCACCGTGGGGCGGTGGGTCAACGACAAGTACCGCCGCCGACCGATGATCGTGCCCACCGTCGTCGAGGTCTGAGCAACTCCCGCTGACGCCGGTCCACCCGAACGGGGTGGGCCGGCGTCGCCGTGTCCCGGGGGCGTCAGGGCAGCGCGGCGACCGCCTCGGCGTACGCGACGCCGGTGGAGATGGCGGCGTCCACCAGCACCATGAGCTGCGCCGGAGCCACCCCGTGCGCCAGGTCCGTGGCCACGTCGCCGGCCAGCACCAACTCCTCGCCGAGGTCATGCGCGTACGCCTTGGGCAGCAGCCGGTCGTGGTTCCACGCGTTGCAGAAGGCGTACGCCTCGGCGCGGCGGGCCGCCGGCAGCCGGCGGGCGGCCATGGCGCGCGCGTGCAGCACCTCGCCGCGTTCACCGGCCCGCCGGAACTGGATCACCGCGCCACCCCAGCGGCCGACCACCTTGTCGTCCTCGTCCACCTGGTACCGGTCGCCGCGCTGGTCCAGAACACCGGTGATCATTTCGACGGTCAGCGCCGCCAGCTCCCGCTCGTCCAACCCGGTCCCCTCGTCGGACCGGTCGGTGTCGGGCTCGTCGTGCCTGTCGGGTCCGTCGGGCTCGTCGTCGGTGGGCAGCGGGACCGGTGCCGCGAGCGGGCGCTCGGCGAGCCAGGCCGCCATCCGTCCCGAGTGGTGGCCGGTGCCGTTGCGGGCGTCGAAGCTGCCGGCCAGCTCACTGGCCACGCCGAGCAGCAGCGCGCCGAGCGCGGCCACGTCCAGCTCGGTGGCTGGCCGCTCGCCGTACGCCGGGCGTGGCATCGCCCGCCCGCCCAGTCCGGCCTCCACGGCCAACCCGCAGACCAGCGCGCCGGCGGCGGCGAACTCCATGGCGGCGAGGTCGTCGGTCGGGCGGTCCAACCGGGGCAGCTGCTCGGCCAGGATGGTCAGGCCGCGTTCCAGGTGCCCGCCCAGCGCACAGAACCGCAGGTGCGCGGCGAGATGCGGGAACGCGGCGCGTTCGCGCCGGTGCCGGCGGTACGCCCGCACGTGTGCCGCCGCGGCCCGTTCCGGCTCGCCGGCCCGGAGGGCGGGCAGCAGACCGGCGACCAGATCCCGTTCGGGCTGGTCGGTACAGGCCTCCGGGTCGTCGTCGGACTCCCGTAGCTCGCTGAGCGCGGCTCGCCACTCGCCCCAACCGGCAAGTAGCTCCGAGCGCCGGGCCGGGGCGCAGCCCGGGCAGCCGCCGGCCGGGCCGGGTCGCTTGCCGGACCACTGCTCGTACCAGTGTCGGGCGGTGGGCTCGTCGCCGAGGTGGTCGGCGATCCGGCAGTGCAGCTCCGCGACGGTCGGTGTGTCCGGGCCGTCTCCGCCGACCCGATGGGCCAGGTCGTGCAGCAGGGACCGGGTCTGGTCCAGCCCGACCCGGGGGGTGCCGAGCAGCGCCTCCACCGCGTACCGCTGGTAGCGCAGCAGCATCGTGGCCTCGGCGTCGGTGAGCAGCTCGGGCCGATGGTCGGCGGCGGCTCGGCAGCGTCGGACCGGCTCGACCAGGCGCCACCGCTCCCCGTGCAGCAGGTACGCCTCGATCAGCGCGAACCGTGCGTCCACCCCGGACCGGACGTCCCCGGCGGCGTCGGCGCGTTCGGCGAGCCGTTCCAGCGCCACCTGCCGGGCCGGTCCGTCGGGCAGGTCCCGCGCGTCGGCGAGAGCGGCCTCCAGCGCCGGCACGCGTTCCCCGCCGACCCGGCCAACGGGACCGGCGTACGGCGTGCCGTGGTGGCCCGCCCGGTCACCGCGGCGGTCCGTGAACTCGTCCCGGCCGGTCACGCTGGCACCGCGCCGGGCAGCCGACGGACGGCCACGGCGAGCTGGCAGCCGGTGGAGATGCCACAGTCGAGCAGTTGGTCGAGCTGGTGCGGGGTCACCCCGCGTTCCAGATCGGTGATCACCTCGCCGTAGACCCGGGCCCGACCGTCGTCGTCGACGTGCACGAACGCCTTGGGCCAGAGCCGGTCGTGGTTCCACGAGTTGCAGAACGCGTACAGGGCGGGCACCTGCTCGATGCCAAAGGTGGGCGCGACCATGGTGCGAACCTGGAGCAGCTCGCCGTCCCCGCCGACGCGGAGGAACCAGATCATGTTGTCGTCGAAGCGGCCCACCAGCTCGCCGTCCACTGTCAGGCCGACGGACCGGCCGCGGGCGGCGAGCACCGCGGCGACCAGTTCGCCGGTCAGTGGACGCAGTGCACCAGGGTGCCCGGCCAGCGGATCGGCCGGATCGCCCTCGATTTCCGGCGACGCCATGGGGCATCCCTTCTGAGGCGGATATCACGACCGGCGGCGGGGTTCGTGTTGCGACGCGCGGACACGACCCGGAAAAGCGGGGATCTGCCCGGCCCCACCGTTACCGTGACTCTATGGCGGGCCGTACCTCTCAGGCGAGTCGGCGGCGCGGCGCGTCGCCGCGCGGTGGAACCAACAGTCGTGCCCGTCAACCGGCGAAGAAGACCCGGGCCCCGGTGCGGCGTCGCACCGGGGCCGCCCGGCCCGGCCCGGCGGTCTACGTGGGCCGCGCGGTCGGTGCACTGTGGATGGGCGTGGCGCACGGGATGGGCTGGGCGGTGCGGGCCGCCGGTCGGCAGGCCGCCTCGGCCCGTGACCTCGACCCGGAGCACCGCCGTGACGGGGCCGGGCTGCTGCTGTTCGGGCTCGCCCTGCTCAGCGCCGTGGCGCTCTGGCTCTCCGGAGCGGGCCCGGTGGGCGCGCGACTGGCCGACACGATCCGGCTGTTCCTGGGCGCCATCTCGGTGGTCGTGCCGGTGCTGCTGATGATCGGCGCGTGGCGGCTGATGCGTCAGCCGGCGGATTCGGCGCACCGGGGCCGCGGGTTGATCGGCTGGGGCTCGCTGCTCGTGTCGACCGCCGCGCTGCTCCAGATCGGTCAGGACCCGGCCGACCCGCTGCAACGTGATTTCGCGGGTGGTCTGGTCGGCGCGGGCATCGGCGGTCTGCTGGAGCGGGCGGTCACCGCCTGGGTGGCGGTGCCGCTGCTGATCCTGCTGCTGCTCTTCGGTCTGCTCGTGGTGACCGCGACGCCGATCAACAAGATTCCCGAGCGGCTGGGCCTGCTCGCCGGCGGGCTGGTCGCCTCACCGGACACGGCCGAGGAAGCGGACGAGCGGGCCGCCAAGCCCGCGCGTAAACGGCCGGCGAAGCGGATGCCTCCGCCACTCGACCCGGACGATTTCGAGGACCTGGACGGCGCGGACCTCCAGGAGACCATGGTGCTGCCGCGCAAGACGCCGTCGAAGGTGCCGGCGAGCCGCAAGCCGCCGGTCGATCCGCCGGAGCACTCGCCCGCGCCGACCCGGGCCGAGCAGCTCGCGTTGACCGGCCTGGCCGGCGACTACACCCTGCCGCCGGCCAACATGCTCAGCGCCGGTGCCGCCGCGAAGACCCGCAGCAAGGCCAACGACGAGGTGATCGCCGCGCTGACGGGCGTGTTCGACCAGTTCGACGTGGACGCCGCGGTCACCGGCTTCACCCGCGGCCCGACCGTCACCCGGTACGAGGTGGAGCTGGGGCACGGGGTCAAGGTCGAACGGATCACCCAGCTGTCCCGCAACATCGCGTACGCGGTCAAGTCACCGGACGTACGGATCCTCAGCCCGATCCCGGGCAAGAGCGCGGTCGGCGTGGAGATCCCCAACACCGACCCGGAGAACGTCGCGCTCGGCGACGTGCTGCGGTCACGGGCGGCGACCAGCGACCACCACCCGATGGTGGTGGCACTCGGTAAGGACATCGAGGGCGGCTTCGTGGTGGCCAACCTCGCGAAGATGCCGCACATTCTTATTGCAGGGGCCACCGGAGCGGGAAAGGCACTGGCCCTAGACACCCCAATCCCTACGCCCGAGGGGTGGTCCACCATGGGCGACCTCCAGGTTGGCGGGAAGGTCTTCGACGAGCACGGTCGTATGTGCACCATCGTCGCTGCCACCCCGGTGATGTATGACCGCCCCTGTTACGAAGTCGAGTTCTCCGACGGCACGGTGATCGTCGCTGACGCCCAGCACCAATGGCGGACGACGACGAGGGCTGGCCGGACCCAGCGAACCCATCATTGGAGGGACGGGTCTTACTGGTCGGCAGATGATGTGCGGTGGGTGGCTGCACTGTCAGACAAGGCTCTGGCGGAGTCTGATCGCCCGGTGTCGACAGACGAGGTCGTCGCCGACGCCGGCCCGCAGTTCCGGAACGTGCTGTATAAGGTCGTGCGTAGGCTGCCCAAGCAGCCAGGAGATGTACTGAGCAGCTATGTGCGGGGTGGACGCGAGGTGACCCGCAGGGTTCCCGCCTATTCCCGTCACCGCGTCTATGAGGCGTTGCGTGAGCTCGTCGCAGATCCCGGGCGGTCAGGTCGGAGGCGTAGCTTCGACGACCGTCCAGTGACCACCGCAGAAATCGCAGCTTCGCTGCGGGTAGTCGGGCGTGGCGGATCCTGGGCCAATCACGCAGTGGCGGTGTGTGGACCCCTCGATTTCCCGGAGCAGGATCTACCGATCGCTCCGTACACCCTGGGCTGTTGGCTGGGCGACGGCACGACCGGCTCGGCGGCCTTCACGTGCGACGAGGAGGAGTTGCTGGACAACATTCGCCTAGATGGGTATGTCGTGACGAAGCATTCGTCCAGCCGAATGCATTACACGATTTCAAACAGGCCGGAGCGGGATGGGCGAATCGCCGATGCTGTGGATCTGTTTGCGCAGGGCGTGAGCCTCGCTCGGGCCGCTCGGCAGGTCGGGGTCGGCCTCTCCGCTGTGTGTCTGGCGGCTCGCGGTCGGGCCAGGGTTCAGCGGCCGGGTCGTCGAGAGTCAGTGGCTCCTCCCCGTGAGCAGTACCGGACGCTGCGGCATCTGTTCCGCGAAATCGGCACGAAGCATATTCCTGCCAATTATCTGCACTCCTCGGAGCAGCAGCGGCGGGCGCTGTTGGCTGGTTTGCTGGATACGGACGGAACAGTTTCTCGTAAGGGCGGAGTCGAGCTTGGGCTCACCAACGAACGCCTGGCACAGGACGCTCTAGAGCTGATCATCGGGCTCGGTTACCAGGCGACAATGACGACCAAGCGGGTGAATGGTCGGAGTGAGGCATCGTCGAATTTCTACCGAATCCACTTCACCCCGACCGACAAGGTCTTCCGGCTCACGCGCAAGGCGAGCCGCCAGGTGGTCAGCGGACGTGCCACAACCTCCCGGCGCTACATCGTGGATGTGCGACCGGTCCCCTCGGCGCCCGTCCGATGCATCGAGGTCGACAGCCCGAGCCACCTGTATCTGGCCAGCCGCGCATGCATCCCCACCCACAACTCGAGCTGCCTGAACACCCTGCTGGTCTCCGTCCTGACCCGGGCCACCCCGGATGAGGTGCGCCTGCTGCTGATCGACCCGAAGCGGGTCGAGATGACCGGCTACGAGGGCATCCCGCACCTGGTCACCCCCATCGTGACCAACGCCAAGAAGGCGGCCGACTCGCTGGACTGGGTCGTCCGCGAGATGGACATGCGCTACGACGACCTCGCGGCCAACGGGGTCCGGCACATCGACGACTTCAACCGCAAGGTCCGCAACGGCGAGATCAAGGCTCCGCCGGGCAGCGAACGGGAGATGCGCCCGTACCCGTACCTGCTGGTGATCGTGGATGAGCTGGCCGACCTGATGATGGTCGCGCCGCGCGACGTGGAGGACTCGGTCGTCCGGATCACCCAGTTGGCCCGGGCCGCCGGCATCCACCTGGTGCTGGCCACCCAGCGCCCCTCGGTCGACGTGGTGACCGGTCTGATCAAGGCCAATGTGCCGTCCCGGCTCGCGTTCGCCACCTCGTCCCTCGCGGACTCGCGGGTCATCCTCGACCAGCCGGGCGCGGAGAAGCTGCTCGGCCGTGGTGACGGGCTGTTCCTGCCGATGGGCGCGTCCAAGCCGGTACGGATCCAGGGCGCCTGGGTCACCGAGCGGGAAATCGCCGACGTGGTGAAGTTCTGCAAGGACCAGCGCGAGCCGGAGTTCCGCAAGGACGTGCTCGCCCCCGCGCAGGAGACCAAGAAGAAGGTCGACGAGGACATCGGCGACGACCTCGACCTGTTGGTGCAGGCGGTGGAGCTGGTGGTCACCTCGCAGTTCGGCTCGACCTCGATGCTCCAGCGCAAGCTGCGGGTCGGTTTCGCGAAGGCTGGTCGACTCATGGACCTGATGGAGACCCGTGGTGTGGTCGGGCCGTCCGAGGGGTCGAAGGCGCGCGACGTGCTGGTCAAGCCGGACGAGCTGGAGGATGTCCTCGGCGGCCTACGCGGTGAGGTGGACTGACCGGCCGACCCGCCCTGGGAAACGCGACGGGCCCGCCGGACTACCGGCGGGCCCGAGACGGAGCAGCGGTCAGTTGTTGATCAGCGCGGAGATGATCACGAGGCTGATGATCGCGGCGACGACGCTGGCCGCCGCGGCGTACCAGCCGAGCGGCTTGTCGCCGAGCACGGCGCCGACGATGCCCGCGATCACGCCGAGCACGCCGAAGATGATCGGGTTGAGCAGCAGGGCGAGGACCGCGAAGACGAAGCCCACGATGGTGAGGATCCGGGCGGCGTTGCTGCGGGGACGGGCGGTGCTCGGCATGTCGGCCATGTCTTCCTCCGTGTGAGAGCCTGTCGTGACAAATCGATCACTACCCACTGTGGGCGCTGGCCACGCGTGCCGCAGCAGGTCAGTGGAAGATCTTCAGGCCGACCACGCCGGCCACCACCAGGAGCAGGCACAGGATCCGGGGCAGGCTCGCCGACTCACCCAGCGCCAGCATCCCGATCAGGGCGGTGCCGACCGCGCCGATGCCGACCCAGACCACATACCCGGTGCCGACCGGGATCTCGCGCAGCGCGTACGCCAGCCCGCCCATGCTCAGGACCAGGGTCACCAAGAACACCACTGTCGGGACCAACCGGCTGAAGCCGGCGCTGCGGTCCAGGGCGATCGCCCAGGCCGTCTCCAGTAGTCCCGAGATCACCAGTACCAGCCAGGCCATCATTCACCTCAGAGGGAGTGCCCGGGGCTGCCGCGCCCGGGACGAGTGGATTCTGCACATCGCGCGGGGCGTCTTGGCCTGACCGGGTACGCCCACCACTCGTCCGGGGTGACCACGGGCGAACTCGGGCCACCGGCACCGACGCTAGCACCGGGCCCGGTCGGCGGCGGTGTGGTCGACCGGGCCGGCCCGCCGCCGGGGTGGTGACTCCCGCCACGGCCCGTTGACCTCTACCTCACTTCAACTTGCAGTATGGCAATCATGACCCTGCTCTACGCCGATCCCGAGGTCGCCGCGGCGCTGGACGCCGCCACCACGGTCGACGCCATGCGCGCCGCCCTTCTGGCGGCGTACGAGGGACGCCTGATCGCCCCGCCCCGGACCGCCGCCCCGCTGAGCGGTGGGCGGATGGTGCTCACCGCCGGGCACCTGGTCGGCGAGTGGTACGGCTTTCGCTCGTACGACACCTTCGGCCACCCGCAGGGCGAGCAACTGGTCGTGCTGCACGACGCTCGTACCGGGGCGATCCGGGCGGTCGCGGTCGGCGAGGAGTTGGGCTCCCGTCGTACCGGAGGGTTGGGCGGCCTCGCGGTCGACGCGCTGGCCCGACCGGACGCGGCGACCCTCGGCGTGATCGGCTCCGGCCGGCAGGCGTGGACCCAGGTCTGGGCCGCCGCCGCGGTCCGCCCGTTGCGGGAGGTGCTGGTGCACAGCCGCTCCGCTGCTCGGCGAGACGCCTTCGCCGCCCGGGTCCGGGCCGAGCTGGGCGTGCCGGCCCGCGCGGTGGCCGAGCCGGGCTCGGCCGTGGCGGGGCGGGACATCGTGGTGCTCGCGACCACCAGCCCGACCCCGGTGCTCTGCGCCGCCGACCTCAGCCCCGGCACGCACGTCAACGCGGTCGGCTTCAAGCAGCGCGACCGCAGCGAGTTCGGCAGCGACCTGCTGGACACTGCCGATCTGCTGGTCACCGACTCGCCAGCCCAGGCGGCGGACTACCAGCCGCCCATGCTCGCGGCCACACCCCCGTACGCCGGACGGCTGCGTGACCTGGGTGGCATCCTGGCCGGGGCGGTCCCCGGCCGGACCACCACGGACCAGGTTTCCGTTTTCTGCTCCACCGGCCTGGCCGGCACCGAGGTCTTCCTCCTCGACGCGCTGACCCGGGTTGCCGCCGCCACGGCGGCGCGCTGACCGGCTGCGGGCGGGGCTGAGCGACGTGGCCCGCGGCGTTGCGCCCGTCATGCCCGCGGCACGCGTGCGTGGGCTTCCCCGGCTGGCCCGGTACCCTCGGATGGTGTCTGCCACCTCTCCTTCTCCCTCTGACAACGCCGAGGGCCGCCGTGTCGCCCTGCTCACCCTGGGCTGTGCCCGCAACGAGGTCGACTCGGAGGAGCTGGCCGCCCGGCTGCACGCCGACGGTTGGCAGGTGACCACCGACGGCGAGGGCGCCGACGTGGTGGTCGTCAACACCTGCGGTTTCGTGGAGAAGGCCAAGCAGGACTCCATCCAGACCCTGCTCGCCGCCGCCGAGACGGGCGCCAAGGTGGTCGCCGCCGGCTGCATGGCCGAGCGGTACGGCCGGCAGTTGGCCGACAGCCTGCCCGAGGCCCAGGCGGTGCTGAGCTTCGACGACTACCCGGACATCGCCGCCCGACTGAACGCGGTCGTCGCCGGCGAGCAGGTCACCGCGCACACCCCCCGGGACCGGCGTGAGCTGCTGCCGCTGACCCCGGTGAAGCGGCGTGACAGCGCGGTGTCGCTGCCCGGGCACGGCACCGTGGCGCGCGCCTCGGTCGACACCGACGAGCACACCCCGGCGCACCTGCGCCAGGTGCTGCGCCGCCGGCTGGACACCGGCCCCGTCGCCTCGTTGAAGCTGGCCAGCGGTTGCGACCGCCGCTGCGCGTTCTGTGCCATCCCCGCCTTCCGTGGGGCGTTCGTCTCGCGTACGCCGGACGAGCTGCTCGCCGAGGCGGAGTGGCTGGCCAAGACCGGCGTACGGGAGCTGGTGCTGGTCAGTGAGAACTCCACCTCGTACGGCAAGGACCTGGGCGACCCCCGTGCCTTGGAGAAGTTGCTGCCGCAGCTCGCCGCGGTGACCGGGATCGTCCGCGTACGGGCGAGCTACCTTCAGCCGGCCGAGACCCGGCCGGGGCTGGTCGAGGCGATTGCCAACACGCCGGGCGTGGCCCCGTACTTCGACCTGTCGTTCCAGCACTCCAGCGAGCCGGTGCTGCGCCGGATGCGGCGTTTCGGCTCGACCGACCGGTTCCTGGAGCTGCTGGCGAGTGCCCGTGCGCTGGCCCCGGACGCGGGTGCCCGGAGCAACTTCATCGTCGGCTTCCCCGGTGAGACCCGCGCCGACATCGACGAGCTGGTTCGGTTCCTGACCGAAGCCCGGCTCGACGCGATCGGCATGTTCGACTACAGCGACGAGGACGGCACCGAGGCCGCCGGCCTGCCCGGCAAGGTCTCCGCCGCGACGATCAAGCGGCGCTACGACCGGCTCAGCGCCCTCGCCGACGAGCTCTGCTCGCAGCGGGCCGAGGACCGGCTCGGTTCGACCATCGAGGTGTTGGTCGACTCGATCGCCGACGGCATGGTGGAGGGCCGGGCGGCGCACCAGGCGCCGGAGGTGGACGGCTCCACCACCCTGGTCGCCCCGGCCGAGGGCGGGGTCGACCTGGCCGCACTGCGCCCGGGTGACCTGGTACGCGCAACGGTGACCGGCACCGAAGGGGTGGACCTGCTCGCTGTGCCGGATGAGATGATCTCGGCGGCGCCCGGCGCGGCACGGTGACGGCGGGCCCGAGCGGAGCGGGGGAGCCCGGTGGTGCGGTGCCGGGAACGCCAACGCCACGGCTGCCCGAGCGGAGTGAGGCGATGACCGGGACGACGGAGTCGACGCCGGGTCGGGTGGTTGCCGTGGTGCCTGTCCTCAACGCGGCCAACGCGCTGACCGCGCTCCGGCTGGCGCTGGTGCCGGTCTTCGCCGCCTCGGTGATCATGTCCGGGATGACCCACTCCGGCTGGCGGATGGTGGCTTGCCTGATCTTCGCGGTGGCCTCGGCGACCGACCTGGTGGACGGCTGGATCGCCCGCCGGTTCGGGCTGGTCACCTCGGTCGGCAAGGTGGCCGACCCGATCGCCGACAAGGCGCTCACCGGCGCGGCTCTGGTGCTGCTCTCCTGGTACGACCAACTGCCCTGGTGGGTGACCGCGCTGATTCTCGTCCGCGAGCTGGGCATCACCGGGCTGCGGTTCTGGGTGATCCGGCACGGCGTGATCGCCGCCAGCCGAGGCGGCAAGGTCAAGACTGCGCTCCAGATCCTGGCCATCACCTGGTATCTCTGGCCGATGCCGGCCGCCCTCGCCGCCGTCGGCCCCTGGATCATGGCCGCCGCCGTCCTGGTCACGATCGCCACCGGCTTCGACTACATAGCCCAAGCCCTCCGCCTCCGCCGCCCCCGCTAACCCCGTTACCTTTTTGATCGTCCCCAGCCGGGGACCCTCGGTCGCCCGGCCCGGTATGACTTCCTGCCCCTGTCGTTCGGATGATCCGGGGGGTGTTGTCGCCGGGTCGGGTGGCGTCGGCGGACCGCTGATAGGGACACGGCCACCCGTGTTGGGGTAGGTCTCTTCGTAACGTGGCTGCCGGCAGTCCGACGCCTGGACCAGCGGCCGAGGCCACGGGATCGATGCGTGGAGGCGGGTGCGGTGCACGACGGATACGGCGTCTACCTCGGCTTGGACGTCGGCAAAGAGGGTCACCACGCGGTCGGGTTGGCCCCGGACGGCAAGCGTCTGCATGACGCGGCGTTGCCGAACATCGAGGTCCGGCTGCGGCAGTTGTTCGACAAGCTCGCCCGCCACGGCCGAATTTTGGTGGTGGTCGACCAGCCGGCCTCGATCGGTGCCTTGCCGGTCGCGGTGGCTCGCGCGTGCGGTCATCAGGTGGTCTACCTGCCCGGCCTGGCCATGCGCCGCATCGCTGACCTGCACCCCGGTGCGGCGAAGACCGACGCCCGCGACGCCTATGTCATCGCCGACGCGGCCCGCACCCTGCCGCACACGTTGCGCAGGGTTGACGTCGGTGACGAAGCCCTGGCGGAGCTGGAGGTGCTGGTCGGGTTCGATGACGATCTCGCTGGCGAAGCCACCCGGGTGTCCAACCGGATCCGTGGCTTGCTCACGCAGATCCATCCTGCTCTGGAACGGGTCCTCGGCCCGAAGGTCGGTCACAGGGCTGTTCTGGAGCTGCTGTCGCGCTGCGGCGGCCCTGTCGGGCTGCGCAAGGCCGGACGCCGCAAGCTCCTCTCGATCGCCGCCGTCCAGGCGCCCCGCATGGGCGAACGCCTTGTCGAGCAGATCATGACCGCGCTCGACGAGCAGACCGTCACCGTCCCCGGCACCCAGGCCGGGGAGACGATCCTGCCTCGCCTGGCTGACAGCCTCCGAGACATCCTGCGACAACGTGACCAGGTCGCCGGCGAGGTCCAGAGGATCCTTGATGCGCACCCTCTTGCCTCGGTCCTGACCTCGATGCCCGGCATCGGCGTCAGGACCGCCGCTCGGATCCTGCTCGAAGTCGGCGACGGCACCGCCTTCCCCACCCCCGGCCACCTGGCTGCCTACGCTGGCCTCGCCCCGGTGACCCGACGATCCGGCAGCAGCATCCGCGGCGAGCACCCACCACGCGGCGGCAACAAGAACCTCAAACGAGCCTTCTTCCTCGCCGCGTTCGCCGCCCTCGCCGACCCCACCAGCAGGGCCTACTACGACCGCAAACGCGCCGAAGGCAAACGCCACAACGCCGCCCTCATCTGCCTCGCCCGACGGCGCTGCGACGTCCTGTTCGCCATGCTCCGCGACAAGATCCCCTACCAACCCCGCCCAGCCACGCCGATCACCGCTTGACGAAACCCATAGGGACACCCCCCGGGGCCCCCGGCTCTCCCCGCTGATCATGAAGTTGTTGTCAGTTGGAGCGGCGTGTCGCGCCGCTAACCTCATGATCGACGCGGTCGGGTCGGGAGGGTTGGGGGTCGGTGCGTGGGGAAGGACGGGTTGATGCAGCGGGATGCGGAATCTGGGCAGCCGGCGGGTGGTGAGTCTCCCGGCAGCGCGGCGGCGGGTGTGGTGCACAGGTTGGCGCAGCGACACGAGACCCTGGCCACGGTCGAATCGCTCACCGGCGGGCTGCTGGCCGCATCGATCGTGGAGATAGCCGGGGTCAGCGAGATCTACCGGGGCGGCCTCGTGGTCTACGCCACCGAGCTGAAGGGCACCCTGGCCGGCGTACCCGCCGACCTGCTGCACGAGCGGGGGCCGGTGGACCCGGACGTGGCAGCGGCACTGGCCGAGGGCGGCCGTCAGCGCTGCGGCGCGGACTGGGGGGTGGCCACCACCGGCGTCGCCGGCCCTGAGCCGCAGGACGGCAAGCCCGTCGGCCTGGTCTACGTCGCGGTCGCCGGGCCGAACGGCGGCGAGGTCCGCCAGCTCGACCTGGGCGGCGGGCGGGACCACGTCCGCGCGGCGGCGGTGGTCGAGGCGCTGCGGCTGCTCGCCGAGCGGATCCACGCGGCCGACGCCACCGAAGCCGACCCCACGGAAGCCGACCCCACGGAAGCCGACCCCACGGAAGCCGACGCCGCCAACGCCAACGCCACCGACCCCACCGACGCCGACGGCACAGACGCCGAGTCCACGAGCGCAGGCGGAGCCGCCCGGGGCGGGGCGGGGACTGTCGCCGCCGCGCTCCGGTGAGCCCTCCCCGACGAACCGACGGGCGGGGCGGGATGTCGCCCGGGCCCGCAACGGGTACGGTTGCGGGAAGGCTCCGGCGTTCGGGGTCGGCGCGGTCCGCCGCGACCCGGCTGCCCAGTGCCGGGCGCGAGGTATCCCTCAGGGGGAGGTGCGATGGTCCTGCTACGCCGGGTGATCGGTGACGCACTGCGGGCGCGCCGGCAGGGGCAGCAGCGCACGCTGCGTGAGGTGTCCACCGCCGCCAACGTCAGCCTTGGCTACCTCTCCGAGATCGAGCGGGGGCACAAGGAGCCGTCCAGCGAGCTGCTCGCCGCGATCTGTGACGCCCTCGGCGCCCGTCTGTCCGAGCTGCTGCGTGAGGTGAGCGACACCGTGGCGCTCGCCGAGCAGATGCCCGGGGTGCTCGTCCCGATGCAGGACGAGACGGCCGACGCCGCAGCCATGCACAAGAGCACCAACCGGGGTGTCCGCCAGGTCACCTCCGATGGCAAGGTCGCCGTTTCGGTCCGCCAGGATTCGCCGCTCAAGGCCACGCTGCGCCGGACCCGCGTCCGCCCGACCGAGCGCGACCGGGACGTGGTCTGCGCCGCCTGAGCCCGTCCTTCCGGTTGACCATGGGCGGGCTGGCGCTGGCCGGATAGGGTTGGCCCCGCAGGAGCTGCCGGTTCTGTCGACCGCTCGGTACGGATGCCGCGCTGGCGTTCGGCTGGGACGATGGAGGCCGGCCGGTCGTGGTCGGTGGGTTCATCCGGACCGGCCGTGGTGGAGCGACGCTACTGAGGGGATACCGCGGAGATGGCGAACCCGTTCGTCAAGGGTTGGAACTACCTGATGGCGCTCTTCGGTGCCAAGATCGACGAGCATGCCGATCCCAAGGTGCAGATCCAGCAGGCCATCGAGGATGCCCAGCGGCAGCACCAGGCGCTGGTCCAGCAGGCTGCCGCCGTGATCGGCAACCAGCGTCAGCTGGAGATGAAGCTGTCCCGGCAGATGTCCGAGGTCGAGCGGTTGCAGGGCAACGCCCGGCAGGCCCTGGTGCTGTCCGACCAGGCCCGGGCCAAGGGTGACGAGGCCGAGGCGACGCGGTTCGAGCAGTCGGCGCAGACCCTGGCCAGTCAGTTGGTCTCCGCAGAGCAGGCCACCGAAGACCTGAAGACCCTGCACGACCAGGCGCTGGGTGCCGCCGCCCAGGCCCGCCGTGCGGTCGAGAACAACTCGATGATCCTCCAGCAGAAGCTCGCCGAGCGCACCAAGCTGCTCAGCCAGCTGGAGCAGGCCAAGATGCAGGAGACGGTGGCCCGCTCGCTGGAGTCGATGTCGTCGCTGACCGCGCCTGCCAACACCCCGTCGCTGGACGAGGTGCGCGACCGCATCGAGCGGCGGTACGCCAACGCGATGGGTCGCGCGGAGCTGGCCGGCAACTCCGCCGAGGGCCGGATGTTGGAGATTCAGAAGGCGACGATCGACTCGGCCGGCTCGGCCCGGCTGGAGCAGATCCGGTCCAGCATGGCTGGGGAGCAGCTCGGCGGCGCGTCGCAGCGGCCGGCCGTGCCGCAGGCTGAGAAGGCTGGCCCGGCCAACGACCCGACGGCCGCTGCCCGGCTGGACGAGCTCCGCGCCAGTATGGCCCGCGAGCGGGGCACCGGCGACCCGACCGCTGCCGGCTGAACGACCGGACCGAGGAGGCCAGGGTGGCAGACGAGCGGACGCTGTACTTCCGCAGGCTGGGTCGGCTTCGCCGGTCCGCCCGACGGTGGAGCGTGCTGGCCGGTGGGCTCGGCGGCGCTGCGGCGGTGCTGACTCCGTACGCCGGCCTCGGTCTGCCCGACGCGGCCTGGGTCGGCGCCGCGGGCAGTGCGGTGGCACTCGCCGCCTGGCGCTGGATCGACCTGCGCGCCCTGGCCACCCGGCCGGCACCCCCTGCGCTTGACCCGGCCGAGGCCGCGGCCCGGTCGCGGGCCCGGTTGATCGCCGCCGTCGAGCGGCTTCCGGTCGGCCCGGGTGTGCTGGCCGAGGTACGCCGGGTCCGCTCCCGCATCGCGCTGCGCGGCACCAGCGCGGGTGAGCAGTGGGCTCGACTGGACCGGGCGGCACTCACCCTGGCTGGGATTGCCCCCCGGCTCACCGGGCTGGCCGAGCCGGCCGTGCTGGAGGCCGCCACCGCCGACCGTTCGCTGCGCGACCTGGCCGCACAGGTGGCCAGCGTCGAACGTGCGGTGCGGCTGGCCCCGGCCGACGCCCGACCGCCGCTGGCCGAGGCGCACGCCGTGCTGACCGCCCAGCTGGAGGGCGGGGTCGCGGCCTACGAACGGCTGGTGGTCGCCGCCGCCAGTTATCTGGCCGAGGACTCCCGACCGGAGACGACCGTCCACCCGGCCGCCGACCGGCTCACCGAGGCGACCGACCTGCTGCACGGGGTTGCCGGGGCCCTGGCCGAGCTGCGCGCCGTCGGCACCCCGTTGCGCGCACCCACCCGCTGAGCGGGCCGGGCCTGACCAACCGCTGACCCGCCCCGGCCGGTCACGGCGGTGTGGTGACCAGGATCGGGCCGGTGTACGGCGAACTACCAACGACGTTGAACGACCGGATCCGGTAGTGGTAGGTCACGCCCCGGGCCAGCCCCGTGTTGGTGAACCCGCGACCGGTCACGGTGAAGGTCGCCACCTCCCGGTCGAACGCCGGGTCCAGCGCCCTCTGCACGATGAACCCGGACCCCGCGCCGGCGGGTGTGCTCGCCGCCCAGGCCAGGATCACCGTCGCGGTGTCCGGCCCCGGTGCGCTGGCGGTGGCGCTCACCACGCTCGGGGTGGCCGGAGCGGGCGGAGAGCTCACGGCGGCGACCGTCGACCAGGCCGAGGCGGCGCCCAGGTAGGTGGTCCGCACGCGGTAGTAGTACGTGGTGTCCGGTGCGACCGTCACGTCCAGGTGACTGGCGCCGACCCCGATCGCCGTGGTGCCCGGGCCGCTGGTGAAGGTCGGGTTGGTGGCCCGCTGCACGTCGATGCCGGTGGCGAACGACCGGTTCGTCCAGCGCAGCGCCACCCGCAGCGGCGCGGCAGGCGGGAGGGCCGCGACCAGGCCGCTCGGCGCGGCCAGGTGCACCGAGGCCGGCACACCGTTCGACCAGGACGAGTAGCTGACAGCGTTCTCCGCCCGGATCCGGTAGTGGTAGGTCACCCCGGGGGTGACGGTCGCGTCGGTGTAGCGGGTGGCGGCGGCCGCGACGGTGATCGTGGTCAGCTCGCCGCCGAAGGTCGCGTCGGTGGCCCGTTGCAGCAGGTGGCTGGTGGCGGGAGGTCGGCCGCCGTTGCCGGTCCAGGCCAGGGCGATCGCGGGTAGCGCGGTGGCCGAGCCGGGCACCGGCGTGGCGGTGAGCCCCGTCGGTGCCTTCGGCGCCACCCGTAGCACCAGCGGCCGGGTCATCCCGCCGTCGCGGTGGCCGGCGAGCTGGCTGTGCCAGCGATACTCCCAGCCCAGGTTGACCAGTTGGTTGACCACCGCGGCGGGTCGCCCGTCCGCCGGACTGACCGGGGTCGACCCGGTCCGGGCCCCGGCCGGGCGAACCGGGTCGAGCAGCCGGACACTGTCGCCCAGCTTGAACGGCAGCACCGGGGCGACCGGGCGCAGCGCCACCACCACGTCCTCCCGGGGGTTGACCCGGACGATCTCCTTCCAGCCCAACTCGGTGCCGTGCGGGGGCCGCAGCGTGCCGTCCCAGCCGACCCGGTTGACCAGCTGTACGTCGCAGCCGCCGAAGTGCAGCGGCTCGGTCTGCCGGACGTTGCCACTGATCCGCCAGAGCTGCGTGCCATCGGTCGGCGTGCCCACCGGCACGGCGGGGTCGGCGGCGAAGAGCACCTCGGTGACCGGGTCGGTCGGGCCGAGCGGCAGGGTCGTCGGGCTGAGCGGCCCGGCGTGCGGGTGCCCGACGCCGAGGCGGCCGGCCAGCCGGCCATGGTCGGGCTCGAAGACCTGCTGTGCGGCCTTGACCGCGATCGGCAGGGTCACCGGGCCGGCCCCGGCCGTCGGCGTGAACGTCACCGTGGTGGCGTACACCGGCACCGTCGTCTCCGACGGTGTCCGGGTGCCGAACGCCGGGTCGTACGCCGGCTGCGGCACGATCGGCGGGCGTTGGCTGGCCGCGTACGCCAGGGGCAGCCTTTGGCACAGCCGGGTCAGGTCGTACGGCGGCGCCGGCGCCCCGGTGACCCGGAACTGGAGCAGGGTGCGGGTGTTCGGGCCGTACCCCGGCTCGGTGGGGGGCGGGCCGCCTTCAGGGGTCCGGTCGGGGGCGTCGGTGTACTGGTCGTAGCGCGGGTCGAAGCCGGGCTGCGGGGCCGGTGCGTCGTTGTACAGGATCAGCGTGCTGTCCGGCGGCACGGCGGAGAAGTCGACCAGCACGTCGGCCCGCTCGCCCGGGGCGAGCAGCAGGGTGTGCCCGTCGACGTTCAGCACGGTCGGGTCGAGCCGGTCGTAGCGGTAGCCGATCGGCCGGCTCGGCAGCACCACCGGGGCGGGCAGCAGCCCTGCCTCGTTGCCGATCTGGATGAACGCCGGCCCGGCGGCGCGCGGATCCGGCACCCCGCCGGCGCGCCCGTCGGTCGGCCAGCTCGCCGGCCGGTCCGCCGCCGGCACGGCGGGCACCATCGGCACCTCGCCCGCCTCGGCGTCGGCGAGACCGCCGTCGTCGGTCCACATCGGTCCGTCGGAGCAGGCGCGATAGAGCTGGAGGTTGAGGCTGCGGTCCAGGCAGGCGTTGAGGATCCGGAACCGGTACGCGCGCGGCCGCACCTCCAGGTACGGGTAGGCGACGCCGTTGACGAGCGGGGTGTCGCCGTACGCCTCGGGGACCGCGGACGGGTGTGGCACGCCGGGGCTCAGCGGCGGCTCGTCCGGCGCGTCGACCGGGTCGTGGTGCGGGTTCGGCACCCAGCCGTCGGTGCCGGTGCCGTCCGGGATCGTGGTGTGTGACCAGGGGCCGTAGTCCCACCGGCCGGTGGGGTTACGTCCGCCGGACCGGTACGGGTTCTGCCGCGACTGGTAGACGTGTGGGTGCCACAGGCTGCCCCGGGCGCCCCAGCGCTCGCGGTCCCACGTCGGGTCCTCGCCGGCCAGTTGGGTGTCGTCCGGCACGAACGTCTTGTCCTCGATGACCAGCGGCAGCTGGTCGGCCGGCAGCACCTCGTCGGCGGCGAGCTGCTCCTCGGCCGGGTCGGTCAGCAGGTAGAGCGCGAGCTGTCCGCCGTAGACGGTGAGCCGGGCCAGGCCGAGGGTGTTGTCGTGGAACCACATGAGCCGGCCGCTCTGCTCGTTCGGGTAGTACAGAGTGGTGGCGCCGGCGCCGGGCGGCGGCATGTCCGGCACGTGGGTCACGCCCACCCCGGTCGGGTACGGAGTGATCTCCCCGGCCGGGGTGATCCACTGCCCCGGGTTGCCCGCGCTGGTCCAGCCGGTCTGTGCCCCGGCAAGGTGCAGCACCGCCCGGTTCTGCGGGTACGGCGCCGGCCCGTCCAGTGGGCCGAGACCGGCCCCTTCGATCGTGTCGTCGACGGGCAGGAACAACTCGCCGGCCCGGCCGGTCGGGAGCTGGTTGATGAACTTCACCCGGACCGGTCGGCCCCGACGGGCGAGGATCATCGGACCGAGGTGCCAGGGCCGCTCCGGGGGCGCCACCGTGTTGTGACCCGCCGCGTCGGTGCCCAGGTTGAGCTGCCGGTAGCCGCGCAGCCGGGTGGCCGGCAGGTCCCGGTGCAGGCGCTGCGCGTACTCCTGCAGGCCGATCTCGTAGTAGTCGCAGCCCGGATAGCTGATCGTGTCCGGTGCCGCCACCGGTAGGTGGCCGCCGAGGGTGGTGCGGCCCCGCTGACCCGGGGTGGGCAGCGGGTCGACGAACTTGCGCAGCCCGGTCCCGGGCACCACCCGTCCGTCGGGGTCCCGCGTTGGGCGAGGGCTGTGTGCGAAGTTCGGCACCGGGCCGAAGCAGCGGGGGACCACGGCCGGGTCCAGGCTCGGCGCCGGTGCGGTCTCCTCAGCGGTACGCGCGGCCGGCACCAACACCGTCCGGCCGTTGGTGTCGCGGGTGGTCCGCTCGAAGAAGGTGGAGCGGAGCCTGCGGAACATCGCCATGACTCTCCCCGGGGTCGGGGCACGAGGTTCGCCACCCCGGCGTGGCGGACCTCGGCACTCTGCTGACGATCGGTGAGCACTCAACCGCAGCATGCGACTCCGACGGCCGGATAGGGAATTACCCAATCGTCCGTTTCTGGGATGACCTCGGCCCACGGGCGTCCTGGTCAGCCGGGTGGAGGCTTGTCCGGGTGCTCGGGCTGGCAGACCGGGCACCAGTAGGTGACCCGCTCGCCCAGCTCCTCCTTGCGGATCGCGGTGCCGCAGCGGCGGCAGGGCTGGGCGCGGCGACCGTAGACGTAGCTGGTCTGCCCCCGGTGGAGCGAGCCGGTGCTGCTCTGCGTCCACCGACCGCGGTTGGCGGCGAGCAGCCGCTGTGCGAGGGTCACCATGCCGGGCAGGTCGGGCACCGCGCCGACCGGCGTCCATGGCGACACACCGCGCAGGAACAGCACCTCGCACTTGTAGAGGTTGCCCACCCCGGCCAGGTTGCGCTGGTCGAGCAGCGCCTCGCCGATGGTCTGCTCCGGGTGGTCGGCGAGCCGACGGACCGCCTCGGCCGGGGCCCAGTCCGGGCCGAGCAGATCGGGACCGAGGTGGCCGACCAGTCGGTCCTCCTCGGCGGTCGGCACCAGGGCAATCTCGTGCAGGTGGTAGCCGACCGCGACAGCGGCGGGGCTGCGCAGCACCACCCGGATCAGGTGCGCGGGCCGGCCGCTCCAGCGTTCACCCGGGGCGTACGCCCGCCAGGCGCCGTCCATCCGTAGGTGCGAGTGCAGGGTCCAGTGCGCCTCGTTCGGGGCGTTGAGACGCAGCAGCAGGTGCTTGCCCCGGCTGGCCGACTCGCGGACGGTCCAACCGGTGAGATCCGTGGTCGCCAGCTGCGGCACCCGGAAGTCACTGTCGGTGATCCGGGCGCCGGCCAGCGCGCGGTGCAGCACGCGCGCGGTGTTCCAGACGGTGTCGCCTTCGGGCACCTTGCCATCCTCCCTCTTTTGAGCAGGATTCGCATGTGTCGCTATTTGTACATAGGTTCCTCATGATCTACCGACATGCGAGGGTCAGGGGGATCTGAGGAGATTGCCCATGAAGCGACCTCGTTGTCGTACCCGATTCGCCGTCCTCATCGCCACCCTCCCCCTCGTCCTCACCGCCGCGCTCGTGCCCGCGATCGGCGGAATCCCTGACACTCCCGCCGCCGGCAGCCCGCTCACCCTCACCGCTGCCGCCCCCAGCGCCGAACGGTGGAACGCCGATCTCACCGTCGTCGACCGCGACGACGTCAACGTCCGACGCACGGCCGCCGGGCTACGGCTGCGTGAGGCCCGTCGCAGCGCTCGCAGCCCGCACAGCGCGGTCGCCGAGGGGATGCTGCTGACCACACCCCGCACCCTCGCCCGGCCGGCCACCCGGGTCCGCGCCGAGATCAGCGCCTCGGTCCCCGCTGGGGCAACCGTGGAGGCGCAGGTCCGCGGCTGGCGGGCCGCCGGCTGGACGGAGTGGCGGGCGGCCACCGCCGACGCCGTCTTCGACCGGCCGGTCACCCGCGTGCAGACCAGGGTGGTGCTGACCGCGCCCAAGGGCGGCGTCACCGCGACGGTACGCGGCGTGCGGCTCACCGCCGACGCGACCGCCGCCGTCTCCGCCGCCACGCCCGGCCGCACCTACCGGGTGTACGCCACACGCATCGGGCTGGTCGGCGAGGTGACCGCCAACGGTCGTACCGTGCAACCCCGCGACCACTTCGCGGCGCTACCGTCGCGGCGCGGCCTCTCCCCACTCAACACCGGCGACTACACCGTGCGGGTCTGTACGACCAGTGGCTCCCGCTGCGAGTACGCCCCGGTCTGGGATGTCGGGCCGTGGAACACCCGTGACGACTACTGGAACCCCTCATCGGTACGGGAGAACTGGAAGAACCTGCCGCAGGGTCGGCCCGAGGCGCAGGCCGCGTACCAGTCTGGCTACAACGGCGGGCGGGACCAGTTCGGGCGGACCGTGCTCAACCCGGCCGGCATCGACCTGGCCGACGGCACCTTCTGGGACGGTCTGCGGCTGACCACCAACGCCTGGGTCGACGTCGCCTACCTGTGGACCGGAGACGGGCCGCGCGGCGTTGTCGGTGACGGGCCGCTCAACATCCGTACCGGGGCCAGCATGTCGTCCTCGATCCGTGGCCTCGCCGCGCACCTGGCCCATGTGCCGATCCAGTGCTACGTGACCGGCCAGTCGGTGGCCGGGCCGTACCGCACCACCACCCGCTGGAACCGCCTGGCCACCGGGCAGTACGTCAGCCACGCGTACATCTCCAGCGTGTACGGCGGCAGTGTGCCGGTCTGCTGAACGACGCTCGACCCGTCGGGCGTCGGTCAGGGGCGCTCGTCGGGGCGGGCCGGGCGCACCATGTCCTGGTAGCGCGGGTGGCTGGCACCGTAGACGGCGTAGTTGAGTCGGGCGTGCGAGAGGCTCAGGTCGCCGTTGGGGCCGCCCCGGACGGCGTCGGCGTCGGCGTCGGTCTGGCCGTCGTCGGTCCAGAAACAGACCGGGCAGGTCCCCCCGCCGGTACGGGACGTGCAGCAGGGACAACCCACAGGAACCACATGTTCACCCACCGGCGAAGCATTCCACAGTCGAATATCAGTCGGATACCCGCAGGAGGTCCCCCGGGGGCCCGGCAGGAGGTCGACCAGCGGATGGCGGATACGTGACAGCGCAGTGGCCGACCGGCCCCTCCCGCCGCCGGATGCCGTTGGGCAGAATGCCCTGGTGACAATTCGGAGCCTGCCCGCCGTCGGGGCCCTGCTGATCGTCGTCGCCCTCACCGCCGCTTGTGGCAGTGACGACGACGGCCAAGCGAACGCGGCCCCATCCGCCTCGTCGGAGTCGGCCACCACCGGTCTCCCGAGCACGCCGACGCCCGAGGCTCCGCCAGCCGCGAGCGGTGCGGCTCCGCCCTCCGGCGCCCAGGGGCAGACAGAGCGGCGCCCGGCCAGCCCGCCGCCGGTGGTGCTGCCCAAGCGTCCGACCGGTGCGCCCGGGGCGAAACAGGTCGTTGCCGCGTTCAAGGCTGCCGGTCTGAAGGTGCCGCGGCCGAAGGATCGTTCGGTCGACTGCGGCCCGGACGGGCTCGGCCTGGGCTGTTCCGAGTTGATCGCCACCGACGCTGTCACGGTGTACGTGTTCCCGGACGAGACCAGCGCCAGTGACATCGCGGAGACCTGGGGTGGCCAGTCGTACCGGCGCGGCGCGGTGGTGCTCAACTATCTGGAGGCGAAGACGCCGGCCGCCGACCGCCCTCGCTACGAGAAGGCGCTCGACAACCTCCGCTGAGCGCCGAGCCGGGGCGCTCCGGGGCATGTCTGTCTGTTGAGCGGTATGACTGTGAGTCATACGTATGACTCACAGGCATACCGCTCACACCAGCCCCGATGCGGGGGCGAGTCAGCCGCGTAGGCGCAGGCCCCGTGGGGTGGCCCGGAATCCGGCAGCGGTCAGCGCGTCGCGCAGGGGCGAGGAGTGCACCGCCTCGCCGTCGGCCCGCTCCACCGACATCGCACCCAACGCCCCAGAGTGGACCGCGTCGGCGAGCGCCTTACCGGCCGCGGCGAGAGCGTCGGTGTCGTCGGTGAAGGAGAGCAGCGTCCGGCCGCCACGTTCCACGTAGAGGACGAGGTCGCCGCCGACCTGCACCACCAGCGCACCCGCCTTGCGGCCGGCCCGGTGCCCGGTCGCCGGGGCGGCCCCGTCCCCGGAGTCGACCACCCGGTCCGGCCAGGGCAGCGCCGCGCCGTACGGGTTGGCCGGGTCGGTGGCGGCGAGCACGGTCGCCGGCGTGCCCCGGCCCCGGGCACCGTCGGTCGGCTCGGCGAGCGCGCGCAGCCGATCCACCGCACCGGGCACCGCGAACTGCGCGGCGCCCAGCCCTTCGACGAAGTAGCCCCGGCGGGCGGCGCCGCGCTCCTCCAATGCCGACAGCACCGGGTAGACCGCCGAGAAGCCGCCGACCACCTGCTCGGCCATCACCGCGCCGCGGGTGACCACCCCGTGCCGCTCCAGCAGCACGTCGGCGAGGGCAGCGGCACGCCGGGTCGGGTCGACGTCCCGCTCGGGCAGGCGCGACCAGCGGCCGGCGACGGTCGGCGGGCCACCCCGGGTGGGCAGCGCCACCCGGCCGGGCCGCCGGTAACGGGTGCGCGGCGCGGACGGTCGCGAGCGGTGCGCACCGCCGGCGCCGAGCACCGCGCGCAGCGGGGCGAGGGTGTCGTTGGTGAGGTGCCCGGCCCAGACCAGGTCCCAGATCACTCCGGTCAGCGCGGCGTCGTCGGTCGCGCCGACCCGGTCGGCCAGGGGCCGGAAGAACAGCGCCTGCCCGTCGCCGAGCGCGTCGAGCACCGCCTCGTGCAGCGGGGTGCGGGTCAACGCCTCGTCGGGGGGCGGGAGCAGCAGCGGTGCGGCGTCCGCGTACGCCAGGGTGACCCAGCCGTCGCCGCCGGAGATCGCGCCCGACCCCGCCCAGAGCACCTCCCCGCTGGCGCACAGCTCGTCGAGCTGGGCGGGGGAGTAGTCAGCGACCCGCCCGGGCAGCACCAACCGCTCCAGGGCGGACGCCGGCACCGCCGCGCCCTGCAACTGCTCCACCGTCGCGGCCAGCGCCTCCACACCTCGGGCGGACGAGCCGATCTGCTGCCAGCGGGGCAGGAACGTGGCCAGCGCCCGGGGCGGCACCGGCTCGATCTCCCGGCGCAGTGCCGCGAGCGAGCGGCGGCGCAGCATCCGCAGCACCTCGGCGTCGCACCACTGGGCGCCGGCCGAATCCGCTGTGAACTCCCCGGAGACCACCCGCCCGGTGGCGCCGAGCCGGCGCAGGGTCTGCTCGACGACGAACACACCGAGCCCGAAGCGGGCCGCGCAGCTGGCAGCGGCGAACGGCCCGTGGGTGCGGGCGTAGCGGGCCACCAGGTCACCGAGCGGGTCGGCCACCGGGGCGAGGTACGCCTCGGCCACTCCGACCGGCAACGCCACGCCGAGAGCGTCGCGCAGCCGGGCGGCGTCCTCGACGCCCACCCAGCGCTGCTCGCCGGCGATCCGGACCCGCAGCACCCGGCGGGTGGCCTCCAACTCGGTCAGCCAGGTCTCCGGCACACCCCGCTCGGTCAACTCGGCGTCGCTCAGGTCACCGAGCACCCGCAGCAGCTCGACCACGTCCTCGGCGTCGCGGGGGCGGCGCTGGTCGGTCAGCCAGCGCAGCTGCCGGTCGGTTTCGACGAGCACCGCCGGGTCGAGCAACTCGCGCAGGTCGACCCGACCGAGCAGCTCGCCGAGGAGTGTGGAATCCAGGGCGAGCGCGGCGGCGCGCCGCTCGGCCAGTGGGGCGTCGCCCTCGTAGAGGAACGCGCCGACGTAACCGAAGAGCAGCGACCGGGCGAACGGGGACGGCGCGCTGGTCTCCACCTCGACCAGCCGCACCTTCCGGGTGGCGAGGTCGCGCATCAGCCCGGCCAGCGCCGGCTGGTCGAAGACGTCCTGGAGGCACTCCCGGGCGGCTTCCAGGGTGACCGGGAAGTCCGCGTACTCGCGGGCGACGTCGAGCAGTTGCGCGGCGCGTTGCCGTTGCTGCCAGAGCGGCTGGCGGCGGCGTGGGTCGCGGCGGGGCAGCAGCAGCGACCGCGCGGCGCACTCCCGGAAGCGGGCAGCGAAGAGGGCGGAGGTGCCCACCGACTCCTCCACCAGCTGGGTGATCTCGTCGGGTTCGAAAACGACCACGTCCGCGCCGGGTGGCTCGTCGGCGGTGTCCGGAAGTCGCACCACGATGCCGTCGTCGGAGGGCATCACCTGGGCGTCCACCCCGTACCGCTCGGCCAGCCGGCGACCCACCGCGAGGGCCCACGGCCCGTTGACCCGGGCACCGAGGACACTGTGCACGGCGAGCCGCCAGTCGCCCAGCTCGTCGCGGAACCGCTCGACCACGATCGTGCGGTCGTCGGGCAGCGAGCGGGTGGCCTCCCGCTGCTCGCGCAGGTAGGCCATCAGGTTGCCGGCGGCCCAGTCGTCCAGCCCACCGTCCCGCAGCGCGGCCAGCGCTGCCTCATCGCTCTGCCGCAGCAGGGTGCGCACCCGGGCGCCGATGGCCCGACCCAGCTCCACCGGCCGACCCAGCTGGTCGCCCTTCCAGAACGGCATGCGCGCGGCCTGCCCGGGGGCGGGCGAGACCAGCACCCGGTCGGGGGTGATCTCCTCGATGCGCCAGGAGGAGGAGCCGAGCAGGAAGACGTCGCCGATCCGGGACTCGTAGACCATCTCCTCATCCAGCTCGCCGACCCGGGCGGCCCGTTCGGCACCGGCCAGGAAGACCCCGAACAGGCCCCGGTCGGGGATGGTGCCGCCGCTGGTCACCGCGAGTCGCTGTGCACCGGGACGGCCGGTGAGCAGGTCGGTGGCCCGATCCCACACCAGTCGGGGGCGCAACTCGGCGAAGGCGGTGGACGGGTAGCGGCCGGAGAGCATGTCGAGCACGGCATGCAGCGCGGAGTCGGGCAGCTCGGCGAAGGGCGCGGCCCGGCGGACCAGCACGGCCAGGTCGCCGAGCGGCCACGGCTCCAGCGCCACCATCGCGACGATCTGCTGTGCCAGCACGTCCAGTGGATTGCGCGGGTAGTGCAGCTCCTCGATCGCGCCGTCGATCATCCGCTCGGCGACCACCGCGCAGGAGAGCAGATCACCGCGGTGCTTGGGAAAGACGACACCGCGGGAGACGGCGCCCACCTGGTGCCCGGCCCGGCCGACCCGTTGCAGCCCGGCGGCCACGCTCGGCGGCGCCTCGATCTGCACCACCAGGTCGACCGCGCCCATGTCGATGCCCAGCTCCAGGCTGGAGGTGGCCACCACCGCCGGGAGCTGGCCGGATTTGAGCGCCTCCTCGATGTGCTTGCGCTCCTCCCGGGAGACGCTGCCGTGGTGGGCGCGGGCGATCACGGGTGCGGCACCGGTGGCCGCGCCGGACTGGGCCATCACCTCGGCCGGTGGCCGGTTGCGCACCGGACCGGCGGGGCCACCCCACCGCTGCGCGCCGGACGCCGGACCGCCGTCACCCGCCGGGTCGTCGCCCGTCGACAACCCCACGGGTACGCCAAGCGCGCCCTCGCCCGACGCGGAGGCCACCTCTTCGGCGGCCAGCTCGTTGAGCCGGGCGCAGAGGCGCTCGGCGCTGCGGCGGGAGTTGGTGAAGACGATGGTCGAGCGGTGCTGCCCGATCAGCGTGAAGACGCGCTCCTCCACGGCCGGCCAGATCGAGGCGCGGCGTGGCCCGGGGCCGCCGAGGTCGTCCTCCGGTGGCTGCTCCTGCTCGTCCAGGCGGGTCATGTCCTCCACCGGGACCTGCACGCTGACCTCGATGGTCTTCGAGGTGGCCGGCTGCACCACGTCGACCGGGCGCGCGCCGCCGAGGAACCGCGCGCAGGCGTCGATCGGCCGGACGGTGGCGGAGAGGCCGATGCGCTGCGCCGGGGCGGGCAGCAGCTCGTCGAGGCGTTCGAGGGAGAGGGCGAGGTGGGCACCGCGTTTGCTGCCTGCCACCGCGTGCACCTCGTCGACGATCACCGTCTGGATGCCGCGCAGCGAATCGCGGGCCGCGGACGTGAGCAGCAAGAACAGCGACTCGGGCGTGGTGATGAGGATGTCCGGTGGGGTGCGGGCGAAGGCTCGGCGCTCGTCGGCCGGTGTGTCGCCGGTGCGCATGCCGACGGTGATGTCGGGGGGTGCGACGCCAAGCCGGGTGGCCGCCTGCCGGATGCCGGCCAGCGGGGCGCGCAGGTTGCGCTCCACGTCGACGGCGAGGGCCTTGAGTGGGCTGACGTAGAGCACCCGGCACCGCTGTCGGGCCTCGGCCGGTGCGGGTTCGCGGGCCAGCCGGTCCAGTGACCAGAGGAAGGCCGCGAGAGTCTTGCCGGAACCGGTGGGCGCCACGACGAGGGCGTTGCGGCCGGCGGCGACCGACCGCCAGGCGCCGGCCTGTGCGGCGGTGGGCGCGGCGAAGGCGGCGTCGAACCAGGCACGGGTGGCCGGGCCGAACCCGGCGAGCGCCGCGCCGGTGTCTGCGTCTGCGCCGGTCACCGGTCCATCGTGCCCCGCTGGTACGACAACCACGAACGACCCACGGTGGAATGTGTCCGACTGCAAGTCATAAGCACCTGATGCGCGCTTAATACGTTAAGTCTCACTTAACTGCTTGCTTGTGAGGAACAACATAAAGTAACTTCACTCGCAACGCGAACCGGGGTGGAGGGATTCGATGGCCGGCGAGCAGCGCAAGGTCGAACCGGGCACCGATGTGCTGATTCGCAAGGTCGACAGCCACCTCGCCACGCTCCGCGGCGGGTTGCACGGCCCCGAGCTCGAGCTTGCCGAACGCCTCGCCCGCTGCCTGCGGGAGCTGGTCGTCTGCACCGCGCAGGCCAGCGCCGCCGATCGCGGCCAGGTCCGCGTTGCCGTCCACTACTTCGTGCTGCGCCGGGAGAGCCGCGGCCGGCTGCTCTCGATGCGGTCGCTGGCCGCCGCGGAGCGGGTGGTCGACCGGGTCGCGCGCCAGCTCGGCCGCCTCGACCTGCTGGCCGAACTGCACCGCGACCGCCCCGCGCCCGACGACGCACTACCTGTCGGCGACGCCCTGCTGCGCTGATCGCGGCGGTGCTCCACGCGGCCTGCCGCACCGTGCCCGTCAGGCCCCGCTGTCGGGGAGTTCAGCGGCCACGGGCACGGACACCGACCCCAATTGCGGGCGAATTCCGGCAAAACCGCCCGGCGGGCGACGAACTGGCGTCTGATCGCTGCTAGGCGCCACCGCTGCATGGGCGTCGGTCAGCTCGATCGGGGGCGCGGGTGCTCGTTCTGCTCATCCTCCACCTCGTGGCGGCCCTCGCTGCGCCCCTGCTGGTCCGATGGTGGGGTCCACGCGCGTTCTACCCGCTGGCGTTGGCGCCCGCCGCCGCGTTCTGCTGGGCGGTGGCCCACACCCCGGCCGTCGACGACGGCGGGGCGGTGGTCGAGACGTACCCGTGGATCAAGCAGTTGGGCCTCGACATCGCGTTACGGCTCACCACGCTGTCCTGGCTGATGACCCTGCTGATCGGCGGCATCGGCGCGCTGGTGCTCATCTACTGCGCCCGGTACTTCGCCCCCGGCTCGACTGGGCTGGCGCAGTTCGCCGGGGTCCTGGTCGCCTTCGCCGGCGCGATGCTCGTCCTGGTCTTCGCCGACGATCTGCTGCTGCTCTACGTCGGCTGGGAACTGACCACGATCTTCTCGTACCTGCTGATCGGGCACAGCACCGAACGTCGTTCCAGCCGGTGGGCGGCGGCGCAGGCGCTGACCGTCACCACGCTGGGCGGCCTCGCCATGCTGGTCGGGTTCATCATGCTGGGCACGCACGCCGGCACCTACCGCTGGTCCGAGATCGCCGCACAGCCCCTGCCCGGCGGCGGGTACCTGGTGGCCGCCGTGCTGCTGATCCTGGCCGGCGCGCTGTCCAAGTCGGCGGTGCTGCCGTTCAGCTCCTGGCTGCCGGCCGCGATGGCGGCACCCACACCGGTCAGCGCGTACCTGCACGCCGCCGCCATGGTCAAGGCCGGCGTCTATCTGATCGGGCTGCTCGCGCCGGTGCTCGCCACGGTCGGCCCGTGGCGGCCGGTGGTGCAGGTCGGCGGCGTGGCCACCATGCTCCTCGGCGGGTGGACCGCGCTGCGGCAGACCGACCTGAAGCTGTTGCTGGCGTACGGGACGATCAGTCAGCTCGGCCTGCTGGTCGCGGTGATCGGATCGGGCACCCCGGACGCTGCCCTGGCCGGCACCGCGATGCTGCTGGCGCACGCCCTGTTCAAGGCGGCGCTGTTCCTGGTCGTCGGCATCATCGATCACGGTGCCGGCACCCGCGACCTGCGCGAGCTGTCCGGGCTGCGGCACTGGTCCCGGCCGCTGTTCGTGGTCGCGGTGCTGGCGGCGGCGTCGATGGCCGGTGTGCCGCCGTTGGTCGGCTTCGTGTCCAAGGAGGCGGTGTTCGGGGCGTTCACCGACCAGCCGGCGCTCCTCACCGGTCTGGTCGCCGGGACGGTGCTCACCGTGGCGTACAGCGCCCGCTTCCTCTGGGGCGCGTTCGCCGACCGGCCGGGCGTGGAACCGGTCGAGTCGGGCCCGATCGCCGCGTCGCTGCTGGTCCCGCCGGCCGTGCTGACCAGCGTCAGCCTGCTCGCCGGCCCGGCCGCCAGCGTGCTGGACGGCGCGCTGCGCCCGTACGCCGATCTGCTCGGCGGGGTCGACGTACACCTGGCGCTCTGGTCCGGACCGACCCCGGCGCTCGGCCTGTCCGTGTTGGCGCTCGTCGGCGGCGGCCTGCTCTTCGCCGCGCGCGGGCCGCTCGTCCCGGTGCTGGCCCGGCTCCGCTCGCCGGTCGGCGGCAACCAGGGGTACGAGTGGGTCGTGGGCCGGTTCGACTGGCTGGCCATCGAGGTCACCGGAGCGACTCAGCGCGGCTCCCTACCGCAGTATCTGGGCATCATCCTGGTCACCCTGGTCCTGGTGCCTGGCGGGGCGATGCTCTCCGCCAGTCCATGGCGGGCTCGGATCCCGCTCTGGGACAGCCTGCTGCAACCGGTGGTCGTGCTGGTGATCGCGGTGGCCGCGGTGCTGGCGGTCGGTGCCCGCCGCAGGCTGACCGCGATGCTGCTGGTGGGGATGACCGGTTACGGCACCGCGATGCTCTTCGTCCTGTATGGAGCGCCCGACCTGGCGCTCACCCAGTTCCTGGTGGAGACCGCGACGATCGCGGTCTTCGTGCTGGTGCTGCGTCGCTTGCCGGAGCGGTTCTCGGCCCGGCCGCTGCGGCGTACCCGGTGGGTCCGTCGGGCGATCGGAGTGGCGGTGGGCGTCGTGGCGGCTGGCCTGGCCCTCGTGGCTGCCGGTGCCCGACGGGCACCGGACGTCTCCGCGGCCTTCCCGGACCTGTCGGTGATCAATGGGTACGGCCGCAACGTGGTCAACGTGACCCTGGTCGACATCCGGGCCTGGGACACCATGGGTGAGCTGTCGGTGCTGGTGGTGGCCGCGACCGGGGTGGCCAGCCTGATCTTCGAGCGGTCCCGCACCGGGCCGCGACCGCGTCGGCCGGAGGCGGACCGGCGGGTGAACAGACCCGGCCGGCCGGTGTGGCTGCGGGGCGGTCCCACCCTGTACGAGGAGCGCCGCTCGATCGTGCTGGAGGTGGTCATCCGGCTGATCTTCCACACCGTCGTGCTGTTCTCCCTGTTCCTGCTCTTCTCGGGACACAACGCACCGGGAGGCGGCTTCGCCGGCGGTCTGGTGGCGGGTCTCGCCCTGGTGGTCCGCTACCTGGCCGGTGGCCGGTACGAGCTGACCGAGGCGGCCCCGGTCGGCGCCGGGTTGATCCTCGGTGCCGGGCTGGCGGTGTCGGTGGGCAGCGGCCTGGCGGGGCTGCTGGTCGGTGGAACGGTGCTGGAGAGCGCCAAGGTCGACCGGACCCTGCCACTGGTCGGCGACGCCCACCTGGTCACGTCGCTCTTCTTCGACATCGGCGTGTACCTGGTCGTGGTCGGGCTGGTGCTGGACATCCTGCGCAGCCTCGGGGCCGAGGTGGACCGGCACATCGAGGCCACCGGGGCGGCAACGGGCGGGTTGGCCGTCGACAAGGGGGATCGGCCGTGAGCGTGAGGAGTGAGCCGGGTTTGCGAGCCACGGAGTCGCGAACAGAGGTATCGCAGTGACGGCTAGTGGCGCGGGACCGACGTTTGTGTTGGTGGTGGCCGTCGCGGTGCTGGTCAGTTGCGGGGTGATCCTGCTGCTGGAGCGCAGTCTGACCCGGATCCTGCTCGGTGTGATCCTGCTCGGCAACGGGGTCAACCTGTTGATCCTGTTGGGCGGTCGGCCCGGTGGGGCGCCGATCGTGGGCACGGGTCCGGTGGAGGGGATGAGCGACCCGTTGCCGCAGGCGATGGTGTTGACCGCCATCGTGATCACCTTCGGGTTGACCGCGTTCCTGCTCGCCGTGGCCTACCGGAGCTGGTATCTCACCGGCGACGACGAGGTGCCCGACGACCTGGAGGACCAGCAGATCATCCGTCGGGCCGCGCGCAACGAGGTGGGCGCCGCCGACCTCGGTGGGGAGGGCCCGGACGACGATCCGGAGCAGGTCGATCCCGAGCCCGCCCGCCGCCGGCTTCGACGCGGGGACGAGGCGTGATGCACGCGCTCGTGCCGCTGCCGGTGGTGGTGCCGCTGCTCGGGGCGGCGCTGACCCTGCTGCTGGCCGGGCAACCCCGGATCCAGCGCGCGGTCAGCGTGCTCTGTCTGAGTGGCACCCTCGTCGTGGCGGTGCTGCTGCTGGTGCAGGCGTACCGGCATGGCCCGGTGGTGGTGGCGGTTGGCGGCTGGCCAGCGCCGGTCGGCATCGTGCTGGTCGCCGATCAACTCGCCGCGCTGATGCTGGTGGTCTCCTCGGCGGTGACCCTCTGCGTGTTGCTGTACTCGATTGGCCAGGGTCGCAGCGAGACGAGCGAGACCACGCCGGTGGTCATCTTCCACCCGACGTACCTGGTGCTCACCGCTGGTGTCACCAACGCGTTCCTCGCCGGCGATCTGTTCAACCTGTTCGTGGGCTTCGAGATCCTGTTGGCGGCGAGCTTCGTGCTGATCACGCTGGGGGGCACCGAGACCCGGATCCGGACCGGGTCCACGTACGTGGTGGTCAGCATCCTCTCCTCGATGATCTTCCTGACGGCGGTGGGTCTGGTGTACGCGGCCACCGGCACGCTCAACCTGGCCCAGCTCGCCCAGCGACTCGACGACCTGCCTGCCAGCGTGCGACTGGCCCTGGAGTTGATGTTGCTGCTGGCCTTCGGGATCAAGGCGGCGGTCTTCCCGCTGTCGGCCTGGCTGCCGGACAGCTACCCCACCGCGCCGGCCCCGGTCACCGCCGTCTTCGCGGGTCTGCTCACCAAGGTGGGCGTCTACGCGATCATCCGCACCGAGACGTTGCTGTTTCCCGGTGGGCATGCCGACGGGCTGCTCATGGTCGTCGCGGGGCTGACCATGGTGATCGGCATCCTTGGCGCGGTGGCCCAGTCCGATCTGAAGCGGCTCTTCTCGTTCACCCTGGTCAGCCACATCGGCTACATGATTTTCGGGGTGGCGTTGAGCACCGTCGCCGGGCTCTCCGGCGCGATCTTCTACGTGGTGCACCACATCACCATCCAGACCACGTTGTTCCTGGTCGCGGGGCTGGTCGAGGAGCGGGCCGGCAGCACCGACCTGCGCCGCATCGGCGGGCTGGCCCGGGTGGCGCCGCTGCTCGGTGTGCTGTTCTTCGTCCCGGCCATGAACCTCGCCGGGGTGCCGCCGTTCTCCGGTTTCCTCGGCAAGCTCGGCCTGCTCCAGGCCGGGGTGGCGGTTGGCGGGCCGCTGCCCGGGGTGCTGGTCGCGGCCGGCACGCTGACCAGCCTGCTCACCCTCTACGTGGCGTCCCGGGTGTGGAACATCGCCTTCTGGCGGGCGCCCCGACTGGCCACCAGCGATCAGGCCGTTCCGCTGCCGAGGCTGATGGTCGGGGCCACCGTGGCCCTGGTCGCCTTCGGGCTGGCGCTGACCGTGCTGGCCGGTCCGCTCTTCGACGTCACCGCCGACGCGGCGACCGACCTGCGTCTGCGCACCCCTTACGTACGTGCCGTGCTGCCGGGCGGCGTACCGTGACCGGCCCGCCCGAGACGACCCGCGGCGCCGCCGGACCGACCCCGTCGGGGCGCGGCCGGCTCGCGCGCCGGCGGGACCAGGCGGTGGCGTTCGGGTGGCTGGTGGTGGTCTGGAACCTGCTCTGGGGCGAGATCAACTGGGCCAACCTGATCGGCGGCCTGCTGGTGGGCGGCGCGGTGCTGGTTTTCTTTCCGCTGCCGGCGGTCAGCTTCGGCGGCCGGCTGCGGCTCCGGGCGCTGGTGGTGTTCGCGGGCCGGTTCGTCGCCGAGTTGGTCAGCGCGAGCCTGCACGTCGCCCGGATCGCCGTGCAGCCCGGGTACCGGCCACGCGGGGCGATCATCGGGGTCCAGTTGCGGGTGAGCACCGACCTGAACCTGGCGCTCACCGCCGAGGCGGTCTCGTTGGTGCCCGGCACGCTGATCCTCGAGGTGGACCGGGAATCCGGAACGCTCTACCTGCACGTGCTGGACACCCACGGGCCGGCGGACCTGGAGGCGGCCCGGAAACGCACCCTCGCCGTCGAACGGCGGATCGTCCGTGCGGTGGGCTCCACCGCCGAACTGCGCCGCGTCGGGACCGACGCTTCCGAGAAGGGAACCCGCCCGTGACCACGTTCCTGGCCGTCGTCCTCACCGTTCTGCTGTCGGTGACCGCGCTCCTCGCGCTGACCCGCCTCTACCGGGGTCCGTCGCTGGTGGACCGGGTGATCGCCGCGGACATGCTGCTCGCCACCATGGTCGGCGCGGTGGGCGCCGAGGCGGCGGTCACCCGGCACGCCACCACCCTGCCCGTGCTGGTGGTGCTCTCCCTGCTCGGCTTCGTGGGCTCGGTGTCGCTGGTTCGCTTCGCCGTCCGGGAGCAGCAGTGATCGCGACGGTCGCGGACTGGCTCGGTGCCGTCTGCCTGGTGGCCGGCGCGCTGCTCGGCCTGGCCGCCGGGATCGGTGTGCTGCGCTTCCCGGACGCGCTGTCGAGGATGCACGCGGCCACCAAGCCGCAGGTGCTCGGGGTGCTGTTGTTGCTGTTGGGCATCGCGTTGCGGCTGCGGTCTCCGGCGGATCTGGGCATGATCCTGCTGGTGGCGGTCTTCCAGTTGGCCACCGCGCCGGTCGCGGCGCAGATGATCGGGCGGGCCGCGTACCGGTCGGGCCGGCTCGACCGGGGCCTGCTCGACGCCGATGAGCTGGCCGAACGCGGATCGGGTGGCGGGTCGGCGGGGTCGGCGTGACCACCTGGGCGCGGCGGGTGAACCGGACGATCGGGTTCCTTCGGCCCACCCCCAGCGGAGTCCCAGCCAACGCCGATAAAATAGCGACATGATCGACTCGTCTGCCCAGGAGGGCAGCAGTAGCCAGCCGGGTTGTGCCCGGCATCTTCCCGACCCGACGACCCCGGGAGCCCTGAGCGACCCGTGTTGATCGTCGTTGGTCTCCTTCTGATTATCGTTCTCACCGCCGCCACCGGTTACTTCGTGGCGCAGGAGTTCGGCTACGTCGCCGTGGATCGGGGCAAGCTGCGCCAGCTCGCCGATGACGGCGACCCAGCGGCCGCCCGCGCCCTGACCGTCACCAGTCGGCTCTCCTTCATGCTCTCCGGTGCACAACTCGGCATCACCGTCACCGCACTCTTGGTCGGTTACGTCGCCGAGCCGTTCCTCGGCGGCGGCCTCGCCGAGCTGCTCGGCGTGGCCGGCGTCAGCCAGGCGATCAGCCTGCCGCTGTCGGTGGCGTTGGCCCTGGTCATCGCCACCGTGGTGCAGATGGTCCTCGGTGAGCTGGCCCCGAAGAACCTGGCCATCGCGCGTGCCGAGTCGCTGGCCCGGGCGCTGAGCCGCTCCACCCTGATCTACCTGGCTGTCGCCGGGCCGCTGATCCGGCTCTTCGACCGGGCTTCGGTACGCCTGCTCCGCCGGATCGGCATCGAGCCGATCGAGGAACTGCCCAGTGGCGCCACCCCGGCGGACCTGGAACAGATCATCGCCGAGTCCCGAGAGGAGGGCAGCCTGGACGCTGAGATGTCCACGCTGCTCGACCGAGGGCTGGATTTCCGTGAGCTGACCGCTGGCGAGGCCATGGTGCCCCGGGTCGACGTGCACACCGTACGTGCGCACGAGCCGGTCAGCCGGGTGGTCGAGCTGCTGGACACCGGCCACTCCCGCTTCCCGGTGCGCGGCGCGGACGGCGTCGACGACCTGATCGGCGTTGTTGGCATCGCCGACGTGCTCGGCGTACCGCCGGGGGAGCGGGCGACCACCCCGGTGAGCGCGGTGGCGGGGCCGCCGCTGCTCGTACCGGAGACGTTGCCCCTGCCCACGGTGCTCGACCGGCTGCGGTCCGGGCACCGGCAGATGGCCTGCGTGGTCGACGAGTACGGGGGTTTCGCCGGCGTGATCACGCTGGAGGACATCGCCGAGGAGCTGGTCGGCCCGATCCGGGACGAGGACGACCCACCAGATCGGGCGCCGGCCCGGCAGGACGACGGGTCCTGGGTGGTGCCGGCCCGCTGGCGGATCGACGAGGTCGCCGACAGCACCGGCATCGCGCTGCCCGAGGCTCCGGAGTACGACACTCTCTCCGGATTGGTGATGCGGGAGCTGGGCCGGGTGCCGGAGGTCGGTGACCGGCTGGAGATCAGCCTGCTGCCCGAGGGCGCAGACGTCGAGGACAACGACGCGGAGCCCCGGGCGCTGGTCGAGGTGCTGGCCGTGGACCGGCACGTGGCCGACTCGGTGCGGCTGCAGCTGACCAAACCGGGGGTGACCGCATGAGCCCCGGAATCGCACTGTTCGTCTCGGTGGTCCTGCTGGCGCTGAACGGGTTCTTCGTGGCCGCCGAGTTCGCCCTGGTGGCCAGCAAGCGGTACCGCCTGGAGCAGGCGGCCGCCAACGGCGGTCGGGCGGCGCGGGCGGCGCTGGACGGCGTCCGCGAGTTGTCGCTGATGTTGGCCGGCGCGCAGCTCGGCATCACGCTGTGCACCCTGGGTCTCGGCGCGTTGGCCGAGCCAGCGATCGAGCACCTGCTCAGCCCATTGCTGCACGCGGTGGGCCTGCCGGACGCGGCCAGTCACGTGGTCGCCCTGGTCTTCGCCCTCGGGGTGGTCACCTTCCTGCACCTGGTGGTGGGGGAGATGGCGCCGAAGTCGTGGGCGATCACCGACGCGGAGCGCTCGGCGACGCTGCTCGCGTTGCCGTTCCGCGCCTTCGCCCGGGTGTCCCGGCCGGTGCTCTCCGCGCTCAACGCCCTGGCCAACGCGATCCTGCGGCTGTTCGGGGTCAACCAGCAGGATCAGCTCGCCCAGGTGCACGGCCCGGACGAGCTGAGGATCCTGCTGGAGCAGTCCCGTGAGCACGGGCTGCTCGGTGCCGAGCAGCACCAGTTGCTGACCAGCATGCTGGAGTTGCAGGGCACGTCGGTGGCGCAGGTGATGGAACCGTTCGCCACCATGGTCACCGTCCGTCGGGACGAACCGGCCGAGCGGATCGAGGAGGTCAGCCGGTACAGCGGTCGGTCCCGGCTCGCGGTGCTGGACGAGGCGGGTGACGTCTGCGGTCTGGTGCACGTCCGGGAGGCGGTGCGGGTGGTCACCACTGGCCGCGTCGCCACCGCCGGGGAGCTGATGACTCCCGCGTTCACCCTGCCCGCCACGTCCTCGGTCACCGAGGCGGTGGCACTGATGCGGGCCCGGCAGTCGCAGCTCGCGTTGGTGCGCAACGGCGGTGGTCCGGCTCGACCGATCGGTTTCGTGGCCCTGGAGGACCTCCTGGAGGAGGTCATCGGGGAGTTCGACGACGAAACCGACACGGTGCCGCGCGGGCGGCGGTTGCGATGAACCGGAGGGGTGGTCCCTCTTCACGGAAGTCGAGGTGACCACCCGCGAGGTCCGCCAGAGTTGAGGTGTGGCCTCGTTGGGGGGCCGGGCGTGGCCTGTGGTGGGGGGCGCGGTGCGGCTGACGGGCGTGTCCCGGGACTCCGGCTGGACCGGGCTGTCCGTGCAGACCACTCTCCCCAACCCCAGCACCCGGCCGGGCCTGCGCCTGCCGGGGCGGGTGACCCTCGCGGCCGGGCCGGAGGACGTGCTGGTTCGGCACATCCGGCTCGGCCTGGTCACCACGGTCGAGCCGGATGACCCGGGCGCTCCCCGGCGTCTCATGCAGTTCCACCAGTTGCCGATCGCCGGCCGGTTCGTCGTACCGGCCGGCCGGCGACGGGCGGTCGACTTCGCGTTGCCGCTGCCGTGGGAGACCCCGGTGACCATCTTCGGCGGGGTGCCGCTGCTGAGTTTGCGGATGGGTCTGCGTACCGAGGTGTCCGTCGACCCGGATCTGGACCAGGGGGCCATGGTGCCGGTCTTCGTGCACCCGATCCCCACCCAGCAGCACGTGTTGGCGGCGCTGGACACGCTGGGTTTCATGATCCGCCAGGCCGGGTTGCAGGAGGGTGGGCTGCCCGGGGTGGAGCACACCCTGCCGTTGCACCAGCGCTGGGGTTACTGGGTGGGGCCGCTCTACGCCGGCCCGATCACCGAGCTGGAGGTGATCTTCGTGACGAACTCGGCGGGCCTGGAGGCGATCCTCTGGATGGATCGCCGGCTGGCGTTGGCCGGGATCACCCACCAGAGCATCAGCCGGTTCCGGATCTGGCACGCGGACGCCGACCGGCGGGACTGGGTCGCCACCGTGGACGGCTGGATACGCCAGGCGATCAACCGGCACGCCGCGGCGGCCGCGCACGCCGACTGGTCTGCGCAGGTCGGGGGGTCCGCACACGTCAGCCGCCACCCCGACGAGCCGATCCGGCCCGGCTACGGCCTCGGCGGCACCGCTGGCGGAGCCGGCGTCGGTGGCGGCGGCTCCGGCGGTGACGGGACCTGACCCCGGGTCAGCCGGCGCTGGCCGTGGCGAGCTTGAGGCTGAAGGCGAGGAAGAGGGCGGCGACCGCGGTGGTGCCGCCGGCGGCCAGTCGACGACGTTCGCGGAACTGCGCGGCCAGGAAGGTGCCCGCAAAGATCAACGCGGTCAGGTAGAGCGCACTGGTCACCTGGGCGATCAGCCCCAGCAGCAGGAACGACAGCGCCGGCCAGGCGTAGCCGGGGTCGACGAACTGGATGAAGAACGAGATGAAGAACAGGATCGCCTTCGGGTTCAGCAGGCTGATCACCAGCGCCTTGCGGAACGGGCTGCGCATCGCCTCCGGCTCCGCGGCGTCGATGAGCCGCGGCGTGTTCGGGTCGTTGCGGTCGCGCCAGCGCCGCCAGGCGCCGAGCAGCATGGTCACCCCGACATAACCGAGGTACGCGGCACCGGCGTACTTGATCACCATGAACACCGGCGGGTACGCCTTGAGCAGCGACGCCACCCCGGCGGCGGAGAGGAACATCAGCACCCAGTCGCCGACGAACACCCCGCCCGCGGCCCGGTAACCGGTCCCCACGCCCCGCTTGGCCGCGGTGGAGAGCACGAAGAGTGAGTTCGGCCCGGGCAGCAGGATGATGGCCACGGTGCCCAGCACGTACGTCCAGATGTCGGTGATTCCCAGCACGCCCGCCATCATCACGCCACCGGTGCCGTCCGCAGAAGCCTTTCCCGGAGCCTGAGCTGTGCGTTCGGCCACTCGTCGACGGTCATCGCGTACTGCACGGTGTCCCGCCAGGAGCCGTCCGGGCGTTGCCGGTGCATCCGCAGCACCCCTTCGCGGGTCGCGCCGAGACGTTCGATGGCCACCTGGGAGCGAACGTTGCGGATGTCGGTGTGCCACACCACCCGTACCGCGCCCAGGTCGTCGAAGGCCCGGCTGAGCAGCAGCAGCTTCGCCTCGGTGTTGATGCCGGTGCGCCACCAGGGTCGACCGAGGAAGGTGTGCCCGATCGCGACCGATCGGCTTTCCGGGTCGATCTCGTAGTAGGACGTGGTGCCGACCACCGCCCCGGTCGCCGCACACCGTTGCACCCAGGCCACCCGCTCGCCGCGGTGCTGGGCAGCCAGGGCGGCACCGACCACCTCGGCGGTCCCGGCCGGCGCGGTGGGTAGGGCCGCGCTGAGGTGCCTCCACACCTCCGCGTCCGCGGTGGCGGCGTGCAGCTCGTCGGCGTGCGCCAACTCCAGCGGCTCCAGCCGGACCTGCTCGCCGCGCAGCGACACCGGGTCGTGCCAGGGGGTGCGGGCCGCCCGCAGGTACGCCGGCATCGGTGCGGTGACCCCGGCGTCCGGCTCGGGCGGCCCGGCGGTCAGCCGCAGCGGCAGCACGCCGGCCCAGTGCGGCAGATGCAGGTCGTCCTCGTCCTCGCGGACCCCACCACTGCGGGCCCGGACGGACACCTCGCTCAGTGGCAGCGCCAGCACGGCGGTCTCGGCCAGCTCGCGCCGGCTGGGCGGGCGGGTGTCCGTGCTGCGTCCCGAGCCGACCTTCTCGACCAGCGCGGTGAGCATGGCGATCTTCTCCTGCTCGTCGGTGACCAGTCGGGCTGTGCCCAGCGCGACGACCGAGCGGTAGTTGGCGCTGTGGTGGAACTGGGAGCGGGCATAGACCAGCCCGTCGAGCAGGGTCACCGCGACGCAGACCGGCAGCCCGTCACCCCGGGCGGCGAGCAGCGGCCGACTGCCGGTGGAGCCGTGCAGGTAGAGCGTGTCGCCGATGCGGACGTGCAGGGTGGGCAGCACCCGTGGCTGGCCGTCGACGGTGAAGCCGAGCGCGCAGTCGTACGCCTCGTCGAGCACGGCGTGAGCGGCGGCCCGGTCGTAGCTCATCCTGTCGCGCGAACGGTTGGGTGTGGTCCGGGCGGTGGGTGGATACATGCTCGCCCCTTTGTTCTAGTACAATCTCTTGTTTGTGTCAGCACGCTATCAGGTCACCGGTACGACGGCCGTCGAGATTTCGGCCAGCATCGAGTCGGGCATCCGTACGGGCGCCCTGTCACCGGGGGCAGCCCTGCTGCCGGTGCGGGCACTCGCCGGCGAGTTGGGCGTCAGCCCCGCCACCGTCGCCCGCGCCTACCAGGAGCTGCGCCAGCGCGGCCTGCTCGCCACGGCTGGGCGGCACGGCACCCGCGTACGCCCGCGCCCTCCGGTGGCCGCCCGCCGCTCCGCGCTGCGCCCCCCGCCGCTGCCCGGCGCGCGGGACCTGTCCCGGGGTGAACCCGACCCTCGGCTGCTTCCCCCGCTCGGCCCGCACCTGGCGGCACTCGCCGCCAACCTCGGCCCGTCGGTCGGCTACTCCGACGCTGGCGTGCTGCCCGAGCTGGCCGAGGCGGCGCGGGCCCGGCTGAGCGCCGACGGCGTACCGGCCGGGGAGCTCACCCTCACCGGCGGCGCGCTGGACGGCATCGAGCGGCTGCTCGGCGCCCACCTGCGCCCCGGCGACGCGGTGGCGGTGGAGGATCCGGGCTGGGCCAACCTGCTCGACCTGGTCGCCACCCTGGGGCTGCGCCCGATCGGCGTACCGCTGGACGACGAGGGGCCGCTGGTGGCAGGGGTGGCCGCCGCGCTCGCCGCCGGAGCGAGGGCGCTGGTGGTCACCAGCCGAGCACAGAACCCGACCGGCGCCGCCGTCTCCGCCGCCCGCGCCGAGGAGCTGCGGGCCCTGCTCGCCGGCCGGCGCGATCTACTGTTGATCGAGGACGACCACGCCGCCGAGCTGGCCCGCGTACCCCTGCATTCCCTGGCTGGAGCGACCGAGAGCTGGGCCTTCGTCCGGTCGGTGAGCAAGCCCTTCGGTCCGGACCTGCGGCTGGCCGTGCTGGTCGGCGACGAGACCACCGTGGCCCGGGTGACCGGCCGTACGCGGGTCGGCGCCGGCTGGGTCTCCACCGTGCTGCAGCGGCTGGTCCTCGACCTGTGGCGGGACCCGTCGGTCACCGAGCTGGTCGAGCGGGCGGCGCAGAGCTACGAGCAGCGGCGCGACGGGCTGCTGGCCGCGCTGGCGGAGCACGGCCTGACCGCGCACGGCCGCAGCGGCATCAACGTCTGGCTGCCGGTGGCGGATGAGACCAGCGCGGTCACCGCGCTACGCGACGCCGGCTGGGCGGTGGCCCCCGGTGCTCTCTACCGGATCGCCGCGCCACCCGCCCTCCGCGTCACCGTCAGCCCTCTGACCACCGACGACCTGGCCCCCCTGGCCGCCGCCCTGGCCCGAGCCACAAACCCCACCCCACCCCCCGGCTTCCAGGCCTGACCCACCCCGTGCCCCGCCCCCCGCCCCCGCCCCCCGCCCCCCGCCCCGCGATCTTGCAGTTTGTGTCGGCACTATGCCCGGTTGGTCCAAATTGGTCCGGGCAGGAAGTGCAAGATCGTGATGATTCGGGGCGGGCCGGGTGGGTATGCGGGGCGCCGGAGGTGGGGTTATGGCTTCGAATGGGTCGCGTAAGGGTGTCTGGATCGCGGTGGCGGTGGCGATCATCATCATCGTCATCGTGCTGATCGCCATCGCTTCGGGTCGGAATGGCGGCGGTAACGGGTACTGACGTATATAACAGTCGGCATGGCCGAGCAGACCGCCCCGGGGGCGCAGCGGTTCATCCCGCCCAACGCCGACACCATCGACGAGCTGCGTACCGCAGCCGGCAGCTGCCGGGGCTGTGAGCTGTACCGGGACGCCTCGCAGACGGTCTTCGGCCGGGGTGACGAGAGCGCCCGGGTGGTGTTGGTCGGCGAGCAGCCCGGTGACATGGAAGATCAAAAAGGCCTGCCCTTCGTCGGCCCCGCCGGTCGGCTGCTGCGCCGCGCGGTCGACGACGCCGGGCTGGACCCGGGTCAGCTCTATCTCACCAACTCCGTGAAGCACTTTCGTTTCGAGGTGCGCGGCAGGCGGCGGATCCACCAGACCCCGGACCAGGTGCACATCACCGCCTGCCGGCCCTGGCTGGTCGCCGAGTTCGCCCGGCTGCGTCCGGAGATCGTGGTGGTGCTCGGCGCGACCGCCGCCAAGGCGCTGCTCGGCCCGTCCTTCCGGGTCACCCGGCAGCGGGGTGAGCTGCTGCCCTGGCCGGAGTCGGCCCAGCACCCGGAGGACTTCACCCGGGTGCCGATCGACAGCGCCGGCGCGGTGGCCGACGCGCCGACGGCACGGCTGCTGGCCACCATCCACCCCTCCGCTGTGCTGCGGGCCGACGACCAGGACAAGGCGTACGAGGGGCTGGTCGCCGATCTCACCGTCGTCACCCGTGCCCTGCCCGACTGACGCCAGGATCTTGGAGAGTTTCCGTTCGCCCAGCTAACGGAAACTGTCCAAGGTCGACGGTTCGTTGGCGATTGCGCGGCTATCCGCCGGCTGGCGCACATTTCTCACCGTGCCGAACCCGCCAGGCGTACCAGGAACGCGTGAGTGACGACTGCCACCCGGGTCGCGCCCCGACCCCCGCCGCGAGGACACCTGACGCCCCCGCGGGAACGGGTGGCAGCTCTGCCTGGGGCGAAACCCACTGCCGCTGGTCGGCGCGGGTGCGCGAGGATGGGGCACCCCCGTCTTGAGGAGCGCCGATGGCCACCGACCTGACCGCGCCGCGTACCGACGCGCGACCCGATGTCGCATCGATCCAGCGGCGTACGCTGCGGCTGCTCTTCACCACCCAGATCATCGGCGGTGTCGGCGTGACCATCGGCATCGCCGTCGGCGCGTTGCTCGCCGCCCGGATCGCCGGCACCGCCGTGGCGGGTGTGGCGCAGAGCGCCGGGGTCGTGGGCGCGGCGCTGCTCGCCGTCCCGGTCACCCGGATCATGGCCCGGCACGGCCGGCGACCGGGTCTGGTGGTGGCGTACGCGGTCGGTGCCGTCGGCGGCGTACTGGTGGTGTTGGCCGCGGCCACCCGCTGGGTGCCGCTGCTCTTCCTCGGCATGCTGCTCTTCGGTGGGGGCACCGCCGCGAACCTGCAGGCGCGCTACACGGCGGTGGACCTCGCCGAGCCGGCCCGCCGAGGGCGGCAGCTCTCCCTGATCGTCTGGGCCACCACCATCGGTGCGGTGGCGGCGCCGAACTTCGCCGCGCTGGCGGACCGGGTTACCACCGGCTGGGGTCTGCCGCCGTTGGCCGGCCCGTTCGCGTTCAGTGCGGTCGCGTTCGTGCTGGCTGCCGTCGTACTCCTCGGGTTGCTCCGGCCCGACCCGCTGCTCACCGCGCGCCGGCTCGCGGCGGCCGACGCGCAGGCTGCCGACCTGCCGCTGGCCGCCGATGCGCCGGCGACCGCCGTGGCGGCCGAGGCGCCGGCGGACGGTGGCCCGGCTCTCGGTGGTGGTGGGGCACCGGCCGCCGCTCCGGTCGGGGTGCGCGCGCCGCGCGGCGCCGGGATGCGGGCGGCCTGGTCGGTGGTACGCGGGCGGCCCGCCGCCCGGCTCGGCATCGCGGCGGTGGCGGTGGGTCATCTGGTGATGGTGGCGGTGATGGCGATGACTCCGGTCCGGCTCGGTGAGTCGCACGCCGACGCCGACGTGCTGCGGCTGGTCGGCATCGTGCTGAGTCTGCACATCGCCGGCATGTACGCGTTCTCCCCGGTGGTCGGCTGGCTCACCGACCGGCTCGGCCGGCGGGCGGTGATCCTCGGTGGGGTCGGCCTGCTGCTGGCCGCGTGCGCGGTCGCCGGCACCGCCGGGCATCACACACCCCGGCTCTCGGTGGGTCTGGTCCTGCTCGGGCTGGGCTGGTCGGGGACGATGGTGGCCGGCTCGACGTTGCTGTCCGAGTCGGTGCCGGCCGGTGTGCGGCCGAGCGTCCAGGGGCTGTCCGACCTGATCATGGGGCTGGCCGGGGCCGGCGCCGCCGTGGTCAGTGGGTTTGTCATGCAGTTCGCCGGTTATCCCGTGCTCACCCTGCTCGCGGCGGTCGCGGCGGTGCCCCTGGTGGCGCTAGCGTTGCGCCCGGTGCCGACCGGGGCACCGGACGAGGAGGGCTGATCACGTGCGGCTGACCGACTTCTGGGCGCGGTTGGAAGAGGCGTTCGGACCCGGCTACGCGGCAAGCATCGCCCGCGACCAGGTGCTGTCCCAGCTCGATGGACGGACCATCGAGCAGGCACTGGCGTCGGGGCAGCAGACGCACGTGGTGTGGAGGGCGGTCTGCGCCGCGTACCCCGATCGAGTGCCTGCTCGACTACGCTGAGCAGCCTTTTTGCCGCCTCCGCGTGTCGCTTGTCGAGTCGTACACCTGTTCGGCTATTGTCCACAGCGGGGTGCTCGTCCACAGCTCGCGGCCCGTCGGCTGGTTTTCTGTCGGACCCAGCGCCTAGCGTGTCCGCGTGACGCGAAGCTCAGCAAAGACGCCGGCGAAGGCAGGGGTGGCAACCATGGCAGCAGGGCCTGACCGGGAGAAGGCACTCGACCTTGCTCTCGCTCAGATTGACAAGCAATTCGGCAAGGGCTCGGTGATGCGGCTGGGTGACCGGCCGGTCGTCCAGACCGCGATCATTCCGACCGGCTCCATCGCGCTCGACGTGGCGCTGGGCATTGGTGGTCTGCCGCGCGGCCGGGTGGTCGAGATCTACGGTCCCGAGTCCAGCGGTAAGACCACGGTGGCGCTGCACGCGGTGGCCAACGCCCAGCGCAACGGTGGCATCGCCGCCTTCATCGACGCCGAGCACGCGCTCGACCCGGAGTACGCGAAGGCCCTCGGCGTCGACACCGACGCGATGCTGGTCTCTCAGCCGGACACCGGCGAGCAGGCGCTGGAAATCGCGGACATGTTGATCCGCTCCGGCGCTCTGGACGTCATCGTGATCGACTCGGTGGCGGCCCTGGTGCCGCGCGCCGAGATCGAGGGCGAGATGGGCGACAGCCACGTGGGCCTCCAGGCCCGGCTGATGAGCCAGGCACTACGGAAGATCACCGGTGTGCTCAGCAACACCGGCACCACGGCGATCTTCATCAACCAGCTGCGGGAAAAGATCGGCGTCATGTTCGGCAGCCCGGAGACCACCACCGGTGGTCGGGCGCTGAAGTTCTACGCCTCGGTCCGGCTCGACGTGCGACGCATCGAGAGCCTCAAGGACGGCACCGACGTGGTCGGTAACCGCACCCGGGTCAAGGTCGTGAAGAACAAGGTCGCCGCGCCGTTCAAGCAGGCCGAGTTCGACATCATGTACGGCAAGGGCATCTCGCGCGAGGGCTCGCTGATCGACGTCGGCGTGGAGCAGGCGATCATCCGCAAGTCCGGCGCCTGGTACACGTACGACGGCGACCAGCTCGGCCAGGGCAAGGAGAAGGCCCGGGAGTTCCTGAAGGAAAACCCGGACGTGGCGGCCGAGATCGAGAAGAAGATCCTGGAGAAGCTCGGCGTCGGTGTCGGCGCGGGTGACGCCGCCGGTGGCCCGGAGCTGCCGCCGGTCGACTTCTGACCGGTCGCTGACTCATGGCAGGACGACGCGCTCGTACGGGGCGGGGCTGGGATGCCAGTCCGCCTCGTACGGGCGACGCCAGTGACCCGCCTCGCCCTCGGCGGGGCGGCCGGGGCCGGTCCGAGGAGGCCGCCGACGCCGTCGAGTCCCCGGCACCGCCTCGCGACGAGTCGGAGGTGGCCCGCGAGATCTGCCTGCGCCAGCTCGCCGTCCGGCCACGCACCCGGGCCGAGCTGGCCGGGGCGTTGGCCAAGCGGGGCATCTCCGAGCAGGTTTCGGCCGAGGTGCTCGACCGGTACGACGAGGTCGGCATCATCGACGACGCCGCGTTCGCCCGGGCCTGGGTGTCCAGCCGGCACGCCGGGCGCGGCCTGGCTCGGCGGGCGCTCGCCAACGAGCTGCGCCGGAAGGGCGTGGACGGCGAGGTCGCCACCGAGGCGCTGGGTGAGCTGGACGAGGAGACCGAGGCAGACACCGCCCGTGGTCTCGTGGATCGCAAGCTGCGCACTGCCCGCGGTGAGCCGGATGCGGTCTTCCGCCGGCTGGTGGGCATGCTGGCCCGCAAGGGCTACCCGCCCGGCGTGGCGATCCGGGCGGTGAAGGACGCGCTCGCCGCGCAGAGCGCCGAGGCAGCCGAGTTCGCCGAGCAGATAGACGCCGACGCGCTCGCCGACGCCGAGGGCGAGTTGGACCGCGACAACCGCCCGGTCGAGTGAGCGGCCCGGTGGGTGGTCCGGGGCGGATACCGATGGGGTTGCGGGCCGGATGCTGAAGGCATGTCTGAACGGCGGGCGTGGTCGGCCGGACCATCCGGCCGTGCCGCTCACGGCGGCGGAGCTGGCCGCCGATGCGGCCCGTTGCGCGGCGCTCGGCGTCGCGGGCCCGGCGACCTGGCCGGTCCTCGCCGAGGCGGTACGCCGGGGTCTGGATGCCCGGATCGGGCTCGAGGACACCCTGCACCTGTCGGACGGTTCGCCCGCTGCGGACAACGCGGCGTTGGTCGCGGCAGCGGTGGCGGCCGGAGCCAGCTGACGTCGGGGTCGGGCCGGCGCCCTCAGCGAGACGGATGGGTCACACCCCGCTCGGTCGTCGGTCGTCGTTGGACACCGGCCGGGCGTGGGCTGAGCAGGCCTGACACGTCCATCGGCAGTGCACCTCGCGGAGTTTGTCCACTCCTGTCCGGCACGACATCAGCACGCGGTGACGCTGCAACTTCTCTCCGTTCGGGGGGTTTGATCATGAGTCCTTGACCAGAGCACCCCCGGCGACCTAGCCTCGCCATACAGGCTCACATTGCCCGACCAACGCAGGCTAAGTCCACAACATAGAACGCGTAACAGAACAGCATCACTTTGGCCGACTCCGCGGCCTTTGGCGGCAGTTCCGGACAGGCCGGTCCGGAACGCCGCGACAACTGCACCCGGTCGCCGACGTTGCCCGCGGGCACCGCCGGCGGAGAGAGCTACCCACGGCCAGCCGCTCCGGTCGGGCGTCCACAGCCGCAGGAGTGTGCCTCTGGCACAGTCGCTGCGGTCTTGACGTTCAGGGGAGGCGGCCATGGCGGGGCGGCGGCACAGGTTCACCGGTAGACCCCACGGGGTCCCGGCATGAACGCCTTCGACGTGGTGCTCCTCGCGGCCGTCCTCGTCCTCGCGGTGGTGGTGATCGGGGCCGTGCTGGTTGGCGTCCGGACGCTGCGCCGGGTGGGCGCGGCACCGGCTCCGGAGGATCCCGCCTTCATCGCCGAGAAGGACCGCCAGGAGCAGTCGCTGGCTGCCCTGCGGACCGCGGCTGACGAGGCGAACAGCACGATCGACGTGGCGAAGTCCGCCGCCGCCGCGGCCCGCACCGAGGCGGCGGCGGCGAAGGCCGAGGCGAAGGCGGCCCGCGCCGAGGCGCGACGCGTGCTCGACGATGCCCGCGCCGAGGCGGACACCGTTCTGGAGCGCGCCCACAAGCAGGCCGAGGCGGACGCCGAGCAGTTGCGTACGACAGCCCGACGCAGCGGCGAGCGGGAGGTCGCGGTGCTCGCCTCCACCACCCGGGAGCAGGCCGCGGAGGTGGAACGTCGGGCGGCTCGGATGGACGAGCGGGAGCGGATGCACACCGAGGAGGTGGAGCGGTTCGCCGAGCGGGAGCGGCAGCTCACCGCTGCGAAGGCCGCCCTCGCGGCGCGGGAGTCCGCGGTCGCCCAGCGGGAGGCCGAGCTGACCGAGTCGGAGGAGCTGCGCCGCCGGGAGCTGGAGCGGATCGCCGGGCTCACCGCCGATTCGGCGCGTCTGGAGTTGATCGAGGCAATCGAGACGCAGGCGAAGCGGGAGGCGGCGCTGCTGGTGCGGGACATCGAGTCCGACGCGCGCAACACGGCCGACCAGCGGGCCCGGCACATCGTGGTGGACGCGATCCAGCGTGTGGCCAGCGAGCAGACCGCGGAGAGCGTGGTCAGCGTGCTGCACCTGCCCGGTGACGAGATGAAGGGGCGGATCATCGGCCGGGAGGGGCGCAACATCCGCGCCTTCGAGTCGGTGACCGGCGTCAACCTGATCATCGACGACACCCCCGAGGCGGTGCTGCTCTCCTGCTTCGACCCGGTTCGCCGCGAGGTGGGTCGGCTGACGTTGGAGAAGCTGGTCCTGGACGGGCGGATCCACCCGCACCGGATCGAGGAGGTCTACGACCTGGCCCGGCAGGAGGTGGAGCAGCTCTGCCTCCGGGCCGCCGAGGACGCCCTGGTCGAGGTCGGCATCACCGAGATCCACCCGGAGCTGGTGACCCTGCTCGGCCGGCTGCGCTATCGCACCTCGTACGGACAGAACGTGCTCAAGCACCTGGTCGAGACCGCGCACATCGCCGGCATCATGGCCGCGGAGCTGCGGTTGGACGTGCCCACCATCAAGCGGTCGGCGTTCCTGCACGACATCGGCAAGGCGCTCACCCACGAGGTGGAGGGCAGCCACGCCATCATCGGCGCGGACCTGGCCCGCAAGTACGGCGAGCACGAGGACGTGGTGCACGCCATCGAGGCGCACCACAACGAGGTGCCCCCGCAGACCATCGAGGCCGTGCTCACCCAGGCCTCCGACGCCTGCTCCGGCGGTCGGCCGGGCGCGCGTCGGGAAAGTCTCGAGGCGTACGTCAAGCGCCTGGAGCGGATCGAGGAGATCGCGGCCAGCAAGATCGGCGTGGACAAGGTCTTCGCCATGCAGGCCGGCCGGGAGATCCGGGTGATGGTCAAGCCGGACGACGTGGACGACATCGGGGCGGCCGTGCTGGCCCGGGACGTGGCCAAGCAGATCGAGGAGGAGCTGACCTACCCGGGTCAGATCCGGGTCACCGTGGTCCGCGAGTCCCGGGTCACCGAGATCGCCCGCTAGTCTTTCGCCCGCTGACGGTAAAGCGAGAGGGCCAGCCCGGATCCGGGCTGGCCCTCTCGACTGCGAGCTGAGCTGAGTTTCAGATGCCGCCGCCGCCCTCGGCCTGGGACATCAGTGCCGCAGGCGGCGGATTCTGGGCCGGGGTGCCGGCGGTCTTACGGCCCCGGGCCAGCCGCCGCTGGACGTACTGCGCGAGCTTCGACAGCGAGTAGTTCACCACGATGAAGAGAACGGCGATCACGACGTAGACCTGGATGGGGTTGCCCAGTGCGCCGATGATCTGCTTGCCGATGTTCAGGGTCTCCTCATAGCTGATGATGAAGCCGAGTGAGGTGTCCTTGAGCACCACGACCAGCTGGCTGATCAGCGCCGGCAGCATGATCCGGAACGCCTGCGGCAGAAGGATCATCCGGGTGGTCTGTGCCGGGGACAGCCCGATGGCGCTGGCGGCCTCCGCCTGGCCGCCAGGCAGCCCTTCCATGCCGGAGCGGAGGATCTCGCCAATCACCACCGAGTTGTAGATGGTGAGGCCGATGACCAGGTACCAGAGGTTGTCGAAGTAGATGCCGAACTCGGGAAAGCCGCGGGCCACGAAGAAGATGGTGATCACGACCGGCAGGCCGCGGAACACTTCGACGCAGACCCGGGTGACCGCTGAGAGCAGCGTGCTCAGCCCACGTAGCAGGTACGCCAGCGGCGTGGCGAGCCCGGTGAACTGGCGACGGGTGAGGCTCTTGAGCTGGATCCGCAGCACCGCCAGCAGCGTGCCGACCACCAGCGAGGCCACGATGGCCATGGCCGCCGCGATCAGCGTGTTCTTGAAGCCGAGGCCGATCCGGTCCCACACCAGGGAGAAGTTCTCGTTGGAGGGGTCGATCAGCGGCCCCCACAGCTCCATCGAGAACTGGCCCTTCTCGTTCAGGGGCCGGTAGATCAGGAAGTACGCCCCGACGAGCACGGCCAGCCCCGCGACGAGGCTGCTGATCAGCGTGATCCGCCGCTGTCGGGGCCCGGGGACGTCGTAGAGGACGCTGGTCTGCTGACTCATCGGGCCACCGCCTGTCGCTTCTCGATCCGGTCCAGCAGGGCGCCGAGCGGCACGGTCATGATCAGGTAGCCGACCGAGATGCCGATGGCGACCGGGACGAAGGCGTAGCCTTCGGCCCCGGTGAGCTGGTCGGCCGTGGCCGACAGATCACCGACCACCCCGAAGAAGCCGGCGAGCGCCGAGTTCTTGATCATCGCGATGATCACCGAGCCGAGCGGCACCACCGAGGCCTGCCAGGACTGAGGCAGCACCACGTGGCGCAGGTTCTGCCCGAACGTCAGGCCCAGCGACCGCGCGGCCTCCGCCTGGCCGGCAGGCACCGCGTTCACCCCGGACCGCAGCGCCTCGCAGACGAACGCGGCGGTGTACAGCACGAGGGCGATCAGTGCGAACCGGAAGTACGGCAGGTCCGTGCCGAGCCGGGTGAACAACGAGTCGACCACCGGGATGCGGAGGAAGTCCGCGTTCGATCCGAGCGCCGGCAGGCCGAACGCGGCGAAGAACATCATCACGGTCAGCGGCATGTTGCGGAAGATGTTCACGTAGCCGGTGCCGAGCGCGCGCAGAGGCGGCACCGGCGAGATGCGGAGCACCGCCACGACGGCGCCCAGGATGAGGGCGCCGATCGCGGCGAGTACGCAGATCTGGAGGGTGAGCCAGAAACCACCCGCAAAGACGTCGAACTTGTCGATGAGCACGTTCACGGGTCGGTGTTCCTCCCACCCTCCAGATCGAAGGATCAGATCAGTAGCGGTTGACGGTGGGCGCAGAGCCCAGTTCCGCGCCGAACTTGCCGGCGGTGTCGTCCCAGGCCTTCTTCCAGCTACCGTCGGCGACCGCCTTGTCCAGCGTGTCGTTGATGAAGCTGCGGAAGTCGGCGTCTTCCTTCTTCACACCGATGCCGTACGGCTCCTTGGTGAAGTTGCTGCCGGCCAGCTTGAAGGAAGCCTCGTCCTTGGCGATGTAGCCGAGCAGGATCACGTTGTCCGTGGTCACGGCGTCGACCTGGCCGCCCTTGAGGGCGTCACGGCACTTGTCGTAGGTGTCGAAGAGCACCAACTGGGAGCCCACGTCCTTGACGTACTTCTTGATCTCCTCGGCCGGGGTGGAGCCGGTGACCGAGCAGACCTTCTTGGTGCCGTCCTTGAACGAGTCCGGACCGGTGATCGCGGTGTCGGCCTTCTTCACCATGATGTTCTGGCCGGCCTCGTAGTACGGCCCGGCGAAGGCGATGCGCTCCTTGCGCTTGTCGTTGATCGTGTAGGTCGCGGCGACCAGGTCGACCGTGCCGTTGACGATCACGTCCTCGCGGACCTTCGAGGGGGCCTCGACCCACTCGATCTTGTCCGCGGGGATGCCGAGCTCCTTGACGATGATCTTCGCAACCTCGACGTCGAAGCCCTCCGGCTTGCCGGACAGACCCTTCTGACCGAAGCCCGGCTGGTCGAACTTGGTGCCGATCTTGATCTTCTGGGCCTTGTTCAGCTTCTCCATGGTGCTGCCGGCGGTGAAGGACTTGCTGGCAGTGCCGGTGCCTTCCCCGTCGTCGCCACCACAGGCGGTGAGGCCGAGAGCCAGGGCGGCGACCGCGGCGACTGCCGCAACGCGCTTAATACGCATACTTTTCTCCTTCTTCAACGGAGCCCACCGGGTGCGGCACGCTCCACTACGGACGCCTAGTGCGTGAGGATCTTGGAGAGGAAGTCCCGGGCCCGCTCGCTGCGCGGGTTGGCGAAGAACTCCGCAGGCGGGGCGTCCTCGACCAGCTGCCCATCGGCCATGAAGATCACCCGATTCGCGGCGTGCCGGGCGAAGCCCATCTCGTGGGTGACCACGACCATCGTCATGCCGTCACTGGCCAGCGAGGTCATGACGTCGAGCACCTCGCCGACCATCTCCGGGTCCAGAGCGCTGGTCGGCTCGTCGAAGAGCATCGCCTTGGGCTGCATGGCCAGCGCACGGGCGATCGCCACCCGCTGCTGCTGCCCGCCGGAGAGCTGGGCCGGGAACTTGTCCGCCTGGTTGGCGATGCCGACCCGGTCGAGCAGGGCCAGACCGCGCTCGCGGGCGGCGGCCGGCTTCTCCTTGCGGACCTTGATCGGGCCGAGGGTGACGTTCTCCAGGATGGTCTTGTGAGCGAAGAGGTTGAAGGACTGGAAGACCATGCCCACCTCGCTGCGTAGCTTCGCGAGGGGCTTGCCCTCGGCCGGCAGCGGCTGGCCGTCGAAGGTGATGGTGCCGGAGCTGATCGGTTCCAGTCGGTTGATGGCGCGGCACAGCGTCGACTTGCCGGAGCCGGACGGGCCGATCACCACGACCACCTCGCCCCGACCCACCGACAGTGAGACGTCGTCCAGCACGTGCAGCGGCCCGAACCACTTGTTGACCGCGTCCAGCACGATGAGCGGTTCGCCCGTCGTCACGTCGTCCACCGTCCCCTGTCGTCTCCCGGATCGGGGTCGGTTGACCCCCGGTGCGGCCACTGTAGGCGGCCTGATGTGGCGGAATGCAACTCAGCGGGTCACGGAGCGGTAACACCGGTCACGATCGTCGCCGGGCGTCCGATTCCGGTCACCGGCGTGGGTCGCAACGGTGGCGATCGTGGCACGTTGTCGAGATCATGGGGGGATGACCGAACCGGTACGGCTGACTCGTTACGCGCGCGGCGGCGGCTGCGCCTGCAAGATCCCGCCGGGTGAGCTGGAGATCATGGTGGCCGGTCTCGGACCGGCCACCGGGACGGCGGAGCTGCTGGTCGGGTTGGACCACGGCGACGACGCGGCGGTGGTGCGCCTGGACGAGCGGACCGGTCTGGTCAGCACCGCCGACTTCTTCACGCCGGTGGTCGACGACGCGTACGACTGGGGTCGGATCGCCGCGGCGAACGCGCTCTCCGACGTGTACGCGATGGGCGGCATCCCGTTGGTCGCGCTCAACCTGCTCTGCTGGCCGCGCGACGTGCTGCCGATGGAGCTGGCCGGCGAGGTCCTGCGGGGCGGCCAGGACGTGGCCCGGGAGGCCGGCTGTCACCTGGCCGGCGGGCACAGCGTGGACGACGACGGCCCGAAGTACGGGCTCGCGGTCACCGGCACGGTCCGACCGGAGGAGTTGATCACCCTCGACGCGGGCCGGGCCGGGGTGCCGTTGTCGCTGACGAAGCCGCTCGGGGTGGGCGTGCTGAACACCCGGCACAAGGCCACCGGCGAGAGTTTCCCGGAGGCGGTGGCCACGATGAGCGCGCTCAACCGGGACGCCGCTCGCGCGGCGGTCGCCGCCGGCATCCGCTGTGGCACCGACGTGACCGGGTTCGGGCTGCTCGGGCACGCCTCGAAGCTGGCCCGGGCCAGCCAGCTCACGGTGGCCATCGACACGGCCCGGGTGCCGTATTTGACCGGTGCGCGGGAGGCGCTGCGCGACGGCTACGTCAGTGGCGGCAGCCGGCGCAACCTGGAGTGGGTCACCCCGTGGACCGATTTCGGCGCGGCGGGCGAGGACGAGCGGTTGCTGCTGGCCGACGCGCAGACCTCCGGTGGCCTGCTGGTCGCCGGCGAGGTGCCCGGCGCACCCGTGGTGGGCGAGCTGCTGCCCCGCGGTGAGCACCTCGTCGTCCTGCGCTGACCCTTTTGGTGGCCGTCGTCGACACGCGGTGGCGGTAGTGGGGATGGCGCACCATACCCGATAAACTGTCACCTTCCCGCTACTCCGAGCAATGCTGCTCAGGGAAATTTTGCCCGGAATGGTCACAGACCGGTAACTTGCCCCCGGCTGGGGTCAAATGCCCCCCACCATCGTGTGTAAGGCCCGATCCGGAGGCCGGTGGGACGAACGCAGCGAGGAGGCGGAATGACCGAGCTGTGGAACTGGAGAATCGACGGGGTACGCCCCGTGGAGGTCTACCCGGCGCTGGCCGAGGCGCTTGGTCGGGTGGTGATGCCGCTGGCGGTGGCCGACCCGGCCCGGCTGCCGGCGTACGCGGTGGTGTGCGATGTCTGGCAGGCGCCGGGCGAGTTCGCGACGGTCGTGGATTGCTACGGGGTGCCCGAGCGGCTCCCCGAGCATGCCAGCATCGCCGCGCTCGCTCGAATACTGGGTCGCAACTGCCTGCTGCGGGACGACACGCTCGACGCGGGCCGGCACCTGCTCGTCGCCCCGGACGGCACGGTCCGTCCGGTGCACTTCGACGTGCGGGACACCGACGACGGTGAGGTGCTCAGCAGGCAGCGGCTCTGCACGCTGGGCGATCCGGGCTGTCGGGGCTGGTCGCAGTGCCACCGTTCGCGCTGGGCACCCGACACGGTCGCCCCGGCGCTCGCCGCGGCCTGACCCTTGGGGTCAGGCCCCGGCCTGCCGGGTGCCGCGCTGGCGTGGGGAACCGCGCTGGCGATCAGTTGGAGGCGGTGGCCTGCCGGTCCGTGGTGCCCGACCCGGCACCCCGCACCACCAGTTGGTCGAGCAGGGTGCGCGTCGCCTCGGCCACGGTGGCCACCGCGGCGTCGAACGCGGCGGCGTTGTGCGCGGCGGGCGCCCGGAAGCCAGAGATCTTCCGGACGTACTGCAACGCCGCCGCCTCGACGTCCGCGTCGGTCACCTGCGGGGTGAACGGCTCACGCAGAGTCTTGATGCTCCGGCACATGTGCGCTCCCTCTCTGTCCGGCACCCCGGTCGCCACCCCTCGTGCCGGTGGTTGTACCGACGGTGACACTGGGTCGATATTTGTCTATCCTGGTCACGGACCAGAGCCTTTCGAGCCATTGTCGCCGCTCGCGCTCCCAGCGCCCGGGCCCCCCGGAGACTCATTGTGGACCATGCCCCCACCCGCCCATCCCGTCCCGACCTCGATGACCTCACGCGAAGCCTGCACACCCCGTTGGAGCGGATCGCCGTCGAGCACGCCGATCTGATCGAGGCGGTCCGCAGGCGCGTCGTCCCGAACGGCCCCGTGCCGTCCGGCAGCGTGGCCGTCGCCGCCTTCAACTCGTCCATCTGAGCTGTGGCCTGCCGGTGCGGTCCACCCGGAGCGGGCGGATCCTGCCGGCCGATCAGTCAGTTCGTGCTGAAGGTGCACAGCCGGTGCGACCTCAGCTGCGACCACTGCTACGTCTACCAGCACGCCGACCAGACCTGGCGTGGCCGGCCGGTGCGGATGCCACCGGCCACGGTCCGGGCCGCCGCACGGCGGATCGCCGAGCACGCCCACGTGCACGAGTTGCCGGTCGTGCACGTGGTGCTGCACGGAGGTGAGCCGCTGCTGCTGGGTGCTGTCGGGCTGCGCGAGGTGCTGGCCGAGCTGCGAGCGGCAGTCACGCCGTGGGCGGTGCTCGACCTGCGCATGCAGACCAACGGCGTCCTGCTCGACGAGGAGCTATGCCGGCTGCTCGTCGAATACGACGTGCAGGTCGGTGTGTCGTTCGACGGCGACCGGGCCGCCAACGACCGCCACCGGGTCTTCGCCCACGGCGGCAGCAGCCATGACCAGGTCCAGCGGGCTCTGGCTCTGCTTCGGCGACCGGAGCACCGCGCCAGCTACGCCGGCATCCTCTGCACGGTCGACGTCCGCAACGATCCCCACCGGGTGTACGAGGCACTGCTGGCCGAGAGCCCGCCCCGCGTCGACCTGCTGCTGCCACACGCCACCTGGGACCATCCCCCGGAGCGCCCCGGCCCCGGGCCCACCCCGTACGCGGACTGGCTGGGTCGGCTCCACCGGCGGTGGATGAACGACGGGCGTCCCGTGTCGATCCGGCTGTTCGAGGCGCTGCGACCGGGTGGCGGCGGCACCGAGGCGTTCGGCCTCGCACCGGCCGACGTGCTGGTGGTCGAGGCGGACGGCAGTTGGGAGCAGGTCGACTCGCTGAAGACCGCGTACCACGGCGCGGCCGGCACCGGGTTCGACGTGTTCGACCATTCCGTGGACGAGGCCGCCCGACATCCCGGGGTCGCCGTCCGACAGGAGGGCGTGGAGGGGCTCTGCGCGACCTGCCGGGCCTGCCCGGTGGTCGACCGGTGCGGCGGCGGCCTGTACGCCCACCGCTGGCGCACCGGCTCCGGTTTCGACAACCCGTCGGTGTACTGCGCCGACCTGCTCCGCCTGATCGACAGCGTGGATGCGTACCCGCAGCCCGCCCATCCCGCGCCGAGCGAGTGGGCGGTCCTGCCCGTCGACGAGCTGCTGGACGACCTGGCGACCGGGCACGGGTCGACGTCGACGCTTGCTCTGCTCGCCGCCACGCAGCTCTCCATCACCCGGGCGCTGTTGGCGGCCTGCCGGGACAGGGCCGGCCCCACGGCCGCCTGGGAGCTGCTCGTCCACCTCGATCAGGCAGCGCCGGAGGCGGTCCGGGTGGTCCTGGAGCACCCCTTCGTTCGACCCTGGCTGGTGCATCGCCTCAACTTGTCGGCCCGGTCCGGCGTCAGCGCGGCGGTTGACCCGCTGCCGGCCCTCGCCGCCGCCGCGGCTCTCCGGGCGGGCGTCACGGCCGCGTTGACCGTCCCGGTGCGGAACGATGTCATCACGTTGCCCACGCTCGGCAGCCTGGCGCTGCCCGGCCTGGGGGAGAGCGCCGAGGTGACCGTCCTGCCGGGCGGGTTCCAGGTCCGGGGCGGGACGGCGGAGCGCACTGTGCTCCTCGACCCGGTCGAGTCGTCGGCCGGCTGGCGACCGACGCGCGACGTGCTGGTCTCCGCCGGCCGGTTGCTCATCGAGGACGGCGACCCGTACCGGGACTGCTACGGCCAGCCGGTGGCACCGCGCCTGGAGGCCCCGGCGGTGCGGGCGTTGGGCCGTACCCTGGCCGAGGCCTGGCGGGTCGCGCACCGGGACGTGCCGGCGCACGCGGCGGCGCTCGACGGCGGCCTGCGCGCCGTCGTGCCGCTGGCACCCGACCCGGCGAATCCTTTTCGGAGCGCGACCGCCCGGCACGCGTTCGGCGCGGTCGCCGTCACCCCCGATCCGGACCCGGAGGCGATGGCGGTGCTGCTCGTGCACGAGTGGCAGCACGCGAAGCTCGGTGCCGTGCTCGACCTGTACGACCTCGTCAAACCCGGGCAGAGCACCCGGATCCGGGTGCCCTGGCGCACCGACCTGCGGCCACCCGAGGGCGTGCTCCAGGGGGTGTACGCCCACCTGGCCGTCACCCAGGTATGGAGGTCCCGGGCGGCCACCGACCGCGGGGACGCGTCGGCGCACGCCGCTCGTTACCTGGCCTGGACCCGGGACGGCGTCGAGGCGTTGCTGGCCAGCCGGTCGCTCACCGCGGCGGGTGAGCGGTTCGTCGGCCAGATGCGCCACGCCCTGGAGGAGACCCGTGTCGGGTCCGGATGAACGGCATCCGCCCACACTGGGCCGTCCTCGCCTCGCCGACGACCTGCGGGTGCTGGGCGTCCGCCCGGGCGTGTGCCTCCTGGTGCACTGCGGCCTGCGGAGGGTGGGCCCGCTGGAGCACGGCCCCGCGACCCTCGCCGGCGCTCTGCGGGACGTCCTCGGCCCGGCCGGCACGCTGCTGGTGCCCACGCATACCGACGGCAACTCGACCACCTCCCGGGCCCACCTGGCGGCCACCGCCGGCATGGACCTGGCGGAGCGCGACCGGTACGAGGCGGCGCTGCCGGGCTGGGACCGCCGGACCACCCCCTCCCAGCGGATGGGCGCACTCGCCGAGTACGTCCGGTGTGCCCCCGGTGCCGTGCGCAGCGATCATCCGCAGACCTCGTTCGCCGCGTTCGGCCCTCGGGCCCGGCAGCTCACCGACGGCCACGACCTCACCTGCCACCTGGGGGAAAGCTCACCGATGGGTGGCCTCTACGCGGCGGACGGGCAGATCCTGCTGCTCGGCCTCGGCTACGAGGCGTGCAGCGCCCTCCACCTGGCCGAGTACCGGCTCCCGGTGCCGCCGCCCGAGCGCGACTACCAGTGTTTCCGGCTCGTCGACGGGCGCCGGGTCCGCCTCGACTTCCGTGCTCTCGACCTGGACGACCGCGACTTTCCCACGGTGGGTGCCGCGCTCGACGACGCGCCGTTCGTTCAGCACGGCCGGGTCGGTCGGGCAAGCGCTCGTCTGCTGCCGGCGCGCGCCACTGTCGACTTCGCGGTCGGCTGGTTCGCCGCGAATCGCTTGGCGGCACAACGTTGACGCGGGGTCTACGCTGATGGTCCGGCCGCGTGGGGAGGGCGGAGGGGCTGCGGTGAGCACAGTGGACGCACCCTCCGGAACGCGCGCGCCGCTCTTCTTCCTCAGCTACTCCAGAGCGCCGATCGGCCGGGCCACCGGCAAACCCGCCGAGTACGTCTCCCGGTTCTTCGAGGACCTCTCCGTCCATGTCAGTGAGCTGGTCGGCCCGGTGACCGGGGTGGACCCCGGCTTCCTGGACAGCTCCATCGCGGGCGGGGAACGCTGGAACCCGGAGCTCCTCCAGGCCGCCGGCACCTGCCAGGTCTTCGTTCCGCTGGTGTCCAGCGCACTGCTCGGCAGCGACTGGTGTGGCCGGGAGTGGGACGCGTTCTCCCGCCGCCGGATCGTCCCGCGGCACAGCTCCGCCTCCGCCCACGAGACGGCGATCGTGCCGGTCACCTGGTCGCCGACGAACGGCACCCCCCTGCCTCGGGTGCTCCGCGACATCCAACGGTTTTCCCCGACCGCCATGCCGGATCAGGACATCGCGGTGCACTACCAACGGGATGGGGTCTATGGCTTGCTGACCATGCAGTGGGAGAACGCGTACCGGGCGGTGGTCTGGCGGCTCGCGCAGCGGATCGTGGCCATCCACCGGTCGTACCTGGTGGAGCCATGGGTGCCGGCGAGCGTGGACGAGCTGTGCAACCGGTTCGCCGAGGAGCCGGGATGAGCCCGGCGCCGGATCGGCGCCGGTCGGCGGCGCGAGGGACGTACTTCTTCCTCAGTTATGCCCACTCGGCCCCGCGGCAGGGCGCCCGGGCCGACGCCGACGTCTGGGTCGGCCAGTTCTTCGCCGACCTGACCGACGAGGTGCGGCGCCAGGCGCAACCGGTCGCGGGGATGCGGATCGGTTTCTTCGATCAGCACATCCCGTTGGGCGCCGACTGGAAGGCCGCTCTCGCGGAGGCGCTCGGTGACGCCGAGGTCTTCGTGCCGCTCTACTCGCCGGGCTACTTTAGTCGCCCGTGGGCGCTGGGGGAGCAGGAGTCCTTCCGGGCCCGGCTGGCCGCCGCCGGGCCGGCCCGGGTCGCCGCTGGCCATCTCACTCCGGTGCTGTGGATTCCGTTCCCCCCGTGGGAGTCTCATCCGGAGCTGGACGGGGCCCTGGACCTGGGCCGGGACGTCCCGGAGTACGCCGAGGACGGCCTACGCGCGTTCTGCATGCTGGCCTCGTACCGGGAGCAGTACGAGCTTCTGCTGAGCCGCCTGGCCGGCCAGATCGTGCACACCGCCGAGCGGCGACCGCTGGGCCCGTCCCGGGCGCCCGGCCTCGACGAGGTCACCCGCCCGGCGTCGACCGACCCGGACTTCGTCGTCGCCGTCCTGGCCCCGACCCAGGACCATCTGCCGATCGACCGCGACCCCGCCGGCTACGCCGCCAGCGGCCGACTCTGGCGGCCGTACGGGCGCCGCCAGGAGCTGCCCGCCGCCGAGTACGCGGCCAGCACCGCCGAGCGCCTCGGGCTGTCGGCCCGCACGGAAGACTTCGCGCAGGCCGCCGATCTGCTCGATCGCCGACCGGCCGTGCTGCTGGTCGACCCGTGGATAGCGGCGGCGCCGGATGCGCCCGGCGCCCTCGCCAGCATGTTGCACGGCCTGCGGGAGTGGGTCGTTCCGCTGGTCGTCACCGACGAGGACGACACCCAGGACGCTACCCGGTGGGCGACCGAGGTGACGCAGCTGCTGCAGGACGCCGGTCTGCCCCAGGTGAAGCGCGCGTGCAGCATGCCGGAGTTCGTCGATCTGATGCCGGCGCTGGTCACCGAGGCTCGCCGTCAGTTCCTCAAACACGGCCCGGTCGTTCCCTTCGAGCCACCACCGGAGCCGGTGCCGAGCCTGCGCGACGGCCTGCCCGCCGCCGGCGCGGTCGTTACGCCCGACCCCGCGTCCCCGCCTGATGATCCGGCCCCACCGCGTCCCCACGGAGAGAACCGATGAACAACGATCGCGAAGGCCAGGTCGTCACCTTCTACTCGTTCAAGGGTGGGACGGGCCGGACGATGGCGCTGGCCAACGTTGCCTGGATCCTCGCGGCGAGCGGCCGACGGGTGCTCGTCGCCGACTGGGACCTCGAATCACCCGGCCTGCACCGCTTCTTCCACCCGTTCCTCGACGCCGATGCGATCCAGGGCACCAGCGGTGTGATCGACATGATCCGCGACTACGAGTGGGAGACCACCCGGGTCGACGACCGGCCGGATCGCTGGATGGAGCAGTACGCCCGGGTCGGGCGGCACGCGTTCTCGCTGCGCTGGAACTTCCCGGACGGCGGTGGCCTCGACTTCCTCTCCGCCGGCCGGCAGAACAGCGACTACGCCGTCTCCGTGAGCGGGCTGGACTGGGACAACTTCTACAACCGGCTGGGCGGGGCGCAGTTCTTCGAGGCGCTGCGGGCGGACATGAAACGCCAGTACGACTTCACCCTGATCGACAGCCGGACGGGGTTGAGCGATGTCGCCGACATCTGCACCCTGCACCTGCCGGACACCCTGGTCGACTGTTTCACCCTCAGCGACCAGGGCATCGACGGCGCGGCTCGGGTGGCGCACTCGGTGCGGGACCGGTACCGGCGGCGCGACATCCGGGTCCTGCCGGTGCCGATGCGGGTCGACCAGGCCGAGAAGGAGCGGGCCGAGGCGGGTCGCCTGCTGGCCATGCGCCGGTTCGCCGGGTTGCCGGCGGGCATGACCGAGGCGGAACGGCGGCGGTACTGGGCGGCGGTCGAGGTTCCGTACCGGCCGTTCTACGCGTACGAGGAGACCCTGGCGACGTTCGGCGACCCGCCCGGCTCGCCGACGTCGCTGCTGGCCGCGTTCGAGACGTTGACCGGAATCCTCACCGACGGTGCGGTGACCGCGCTGCCGGTGATGGACGAGTCGGTTCGGGAGCGCGGCAAGGCGCGCTTCCGCCGGCGCACCGAGGCGATCGACGACCAGATCGTGCTTCGGTGCGCGCCGGAGGACGCCATCTGGGCCGAGTGGCTGGAGCGGGTGCTCAGCTCGGCCGGGCTGCGGGTGGTGGACCCCACGACCGTCGTCGGGTCCGCCGGTACGCCCGCCCCGCGCACGCTGACCGTGGTCTCGCCGGCCTACGTGGCAACACCGTCCGGCGGTCTGCCCGATCGCGACACGAGCACCGGCTCCACGGCGCTCGCCGTGTACGTCGCCGACCTGCGCCCGCTGGCGGAGTTCCCGTCCCAGAGCTCCACCAACCTGGTCAATGTGAGCGCCGCGACGGCCGTGGAGCGGGTGTTGCGGCTGGTCGGCCGGCCGGTGCCGTCGTCGGCGGACGGCCCGGCGGGCGGGGGGACCCGCTATCCCGGCGCCGAGCCGCTGATCTTCAACGCACCCAACCGGAACGCCCGGTTCACCGGCCGGGAGGACGACCTGGCGCGGCTGCGCGCGCAGTTGCAGAGCGGGGGCAGCGCGGTGGTGCTGCCGGTCGCCCTTCAGGGCATGGGCGGCGTCGGCAAGACGCAGGTGGCTCTGGAATACGTGCACCGGTTCAAGGCCGCGTACGACGTGGTCTGGTGGATCGTCGCGGACCCGCCGCAGTTCGTCGACACCGCCCTGGCCGACCTCGCCGGTCGCCTCGGCATCCTCGCCGGGCCCACCCTGCCCGACACGGTCCGGTCCGTGCTGCAGGTGCTGAGCCGGGGCGAGCCGTACGAGCGGTGGCTCGTCGTGCTCGACAACGCCGAAGAGCTCGAACAGATCGAGCCCTTCCTGCCGCAGGGCCCCGGGCACGTCCTGCTGACCTCCCGCAACCGCGCGTGGGGTGACCGGGCGAACCCGATCCCGGTGGACGTCTTCGACCGCACCGAGAGTGTCGCGCACCTCGCCCAGCGGGTGCCCACGATCAGCGACGACGAGGCCGACCGGGTGGCCGAGGCCCTCGGCGACCTGCCGATCGCGGTGGCCGCGGCGGGCGCCTGGCTCGCTGACACCGGCACGTCGGTCGCCGACTACCTGCGGCAGATCGAGCGGCACGGCCCCAGCGCGCTCTCCGTGGAGGCCACCTGGGACCTGTCGCTCAACCGGCTGCTCGAGCAGGCGCCCGCCGCGTACCGGCTGTTGCAGCTCTGCTCGGTGCTGGCACCGGAGATCGCCCTCGAACTCATCTACAGCGACGAGATGGCGGCGGCGCTCGTGCCGTTCGACCCGTCGGTGTCGGAGCGGCTCGTGCGCGGTGCCCTGGTCCAGCAGATCAACCGATTGGCGCTGCTGAAACTCGACGTTCAGGGCGGCCGGGTCCAGGTGCACCGGCTGTTGCAGGCGGTCGTACGCGACCGGATGACCGAGGACGAGATCACCGCCGCCCGACACCAGGTGCACCTGGTGCTGGCCGCGTCCCGGCCGCGCGGCGACGTGGACGACCCGACCACCTGGCCCCGGCTGCGCATGCTCTGGCCGCACCTGGAGGTCTCCGAGGCACTGAACTGCCCCGACGAGCCGGTGTGCCAACTGCTGATCGACCGGGTCCGCTATCTGTGGCAACGCGGCGGCCTGGACCAGGCCGACGGGTTCAGCCAGGAGGTGGACGACACCTGGACCGTCCGGCTCGGCGATACGCAGGATGAGGCCGAGACGGCGGCGCTGGGTCGACAGTTGCTGCACCTACGGTTCAACCGGGCGAACATTCTGCGCAGCCTGGGCCGGTTCGACGAGGCCCGGGACCTGGACGAGGCGGTGCTGGCCGAGCAGCGGCGGCTGCTGGGCCCGCTGCACCCGCACAGCCTGATGACCGCCGGCAGCCTCGCCGGTGACCTGCGAGCCCTCGGCCGCTACTCCGAGGCGCTGGAACGGGACCGGTCCACCTACGCCTCCTGGCTCCAGGTGTTCGGCGAGGACCACCCGCGGACGTTGAGCGCGGCCAACAACCTCGCCGTCTCGTACCGGCTGGTCGGCGACTACCGGTCGGCCCGTCGATGGGACGACGAGGTCCACCAGCGGCGGCGGCTGGTGCTCGGTCCCACCAACCCGTACACCCTCGTCTCCGCTCTCCGTCTCGGCAGTGACCTGCGGGAGGCCGGCGAGTACGAGCGGTCGGCCACCCTGCTGCGAACCGTGTACGACTCGTACTGCGAGGTGCTCGGGACCGACGACGGCAGAAGCCTCGGCGCCCAGGTCAACCTGGCGGTGTCCCTGCGCAGCGCCGGTCGGGCGGGCGAGGCCGCGCCGCTGTTCGAGACGGCCTACCGGAAGCTCGACGAACTCTTCGGACCGGACAACCCGGACACGGTGGCGTGCCGGTCGAGCCGCGCGGCGAACCTGCTGGCCGTCGGCGACGCGGCCCGGGCGCTGACCGAGATGATCGCCGTGACCCAGGCGTACGAGGAGGATCTCCGGCTCGGCCCGGAGCACCCGCACACCCTGGCGACGCTGAGCAACATCTCCGCCGCCGAACGCGCGGTCGGCCGCAAGTCGGAAGCCCGTGCATCGGCTGCGCGGGCGGCCGGTGAGTTGCGCAAGGCGCTCGGCCCCGATCACCCGCACACCCTCGCGGCGGAGGTCAACCAGGCGGTGTGCCTCGCCGAGGAGGGTGACTGGGAGTCGGCGCGGGACCGGCTGCGGGAGACCGCTGGCCGGCTGTCCGCGGTGATTGGCGCGGGCCACCCCGACACGCTGCGCTGCCTCGGCGACCTCGCCCTGGTGTCGAGGCGGGCCGGCGACGGCCCTCCCGCCGAGGACGTCGGCGCCGTGGCGGACCGGCTGGCCGAGGTGATCGGCCAGGAGCACCCCACCGTGCAGACCCTGCGCGAGCGGCGGTTCGTCGTCCGGGTGATCGACCCGCACCCGTTCTGATCGGGATCGGTTCGGCGGGCGGGTCGGGCGTCTGGCCCGCCCGCCGGTCGGGCCGTGCTTCGTCGGTGGCTCAGAGCCGCGGGCTGGTCGCGAGCTCCGGCGTGGCCAGCCAGGTCAGGGTCTGCGGCAGGATCTCCACCGCGCCGAAGTGCGCGGCGCCGGGCTGCACCTGGACCTCGGCGCGTGAGATTTGCGAGGCGAGCCACCGGGAGTGCTCCACCGGGGAGAAACGGTCCTGCTCGCCGTGCCAGAGGCGGACCTCCGCCTGGATGGCCCCCAGGTCGAACCCCCAGCCCCGCCGGATCGCCAGCACGTCATCGATCCAACCCTCGGGGCCGTGCCGCAGCGCCTCGGAGTACATGTTGGTCAGCAATCGGCGGATCGCGATGTCGTCGACGACCCGGATGTCCGCCTCGGGCAACTGGGGGCGGAGGAAGTCCAGCAGCGTCATCGGGTCTCGCCGGGCCTCTTCCGCGCGGAGCTTCAGGTTGAGCGTGAGCTCGGCCAGGTCCTCGTCGGCCTGCCCGAAGTCCTCCACGTTCGTCTCGGCCATCCCGGCGTACCAGTCCAGGTCGGGTGCGCCGGTCGGGGCGAGCCCCACCAGCACGGCGGCCCGGGTGACCCGATCCGGCAGCAGCGCCGCGCAGGCCAGGGCGTGTGGCCCGCCACCGGATCGGCCCACCACCGCGAACCGCTCGATGCCGAGGTCGTCGGCGATCGCCGCCACGTCGGCCGCCGCGTCGGCCACCCGCCGACCCTCGTGCCGGTCGGAGTCGCCGTAACCGGGCCGGTCGTAACAGACGAGGTGTACGCCGAGGCGGTAGACGACGATGCCGCGGGGCCGGGGGCCGCTGCGGCTGCCGGGGGTGCCGTGCAGCAGGAAGACCGCGGGCCCGTCCGGCGCGCCGGAGGTCTCCACCGCGAGGTGTCGCCCGTCCGGGGTGGTGACGGTGCGCTGTGCCGCATCTTGTCGCGTCACGGTTGGCCTCCCGCGGGTCGTCATGTGCTCCCCCGTGAATGGAGCCGCGCATCGTCGGCGCCGAGTGCAAAGCCCCCGAAATCGCCCAGAACATATTCTTGCTGTGCAGCGTACTGCCCGTCGTGGATGCCCGCTATGGGCCGCCGGGTCAATGCCGGTCGGTGGGGGCCGCCGAACGGGCCGCTACCCTGGTAGCCCGAGGGGAAGGGGCACCAAGAGGGTGGCTAGGACCTACAACGTCGTGACGTACGGCTGCCAGATGAACGTGCACGATTCTGAGCGGATCTCCGGCCTGCTCGAACAGGCTGGCTATGTGCGCGCGGTGCCAGCCGACGACACCCCGGACATCGTCGTCTTCAACACCTGCGCCGTGCGGGAAAATGCGGACAACCGGCTCTACGGCAACCTCGGTCGTCTGCGCCCGGTGAAGGACAAGCACCCCGGGATGCAGATCGCAGTCGGTGGCTGCCTGGCCCAGAAGGACCGGGGAGAGATCGTCCGCAAGGCGCCCTGGGTGGACGTGGTCTTCGGCACCCACAACATCGGCGCGCTGCCGGTGCTCCTGGAGCGGGCCCGGCACAACGCCGCCGCCGAGGTGGAGATCCTGGAGTCCCTCGACGTCTTCCCCTCCACGCTGCCCACCCGCCGCGAGTCCACGTACGCCGGTTGGGTGTCGATCTCGGTGGGCTGCAACAACACCTGCACGTTCTGCATCGTGCCCGCGCTGCGCGGCAAGGAGAAGGACCGCCGCCCCGGCGACATCCTCTCCGAGGTGCGCGCCCTGGTCGACGAGGGCGTGCTGGAGGTGACCCTGCTCGGGCAGAACGTCAACTCGTACGGTGTGGAGTTCGGCGATAAGTACGCCTTCGGCAAGCTGCTGCGCGCCTGTGGTGACATCGACGGGTTGGAGCGGGTCCGGTTCACCAGCCCGCACCCGAAGGACTTCACGGACGACGTGATCGCCGCGATGGCCGAGACGCCGAACGTCTGCCACTCGCTGCACATGCCGTTGCAGTCCGGCTCCGACGACGTCCTCCGGGCGATGCGCCGGTCCTACCGCTCCGAGCGCTACCTGGGGATCATCGAGAAGGTCCGGGCGGCGATGCCGGACGCGGCGATCACCACCGACATCATCGTCGGCTTCCCCGGCGAGACCGAGGCCGACTTCCAGCGCACCCTGGACGTGGTCCGCGAGGCGCGGTTCTCCTCGGCGTTCACCTTCCAGTACTCGAAGCGCCCCGGCACCCCCGCCGCCACGATGGACGACCAGCTGCCCAAGCAGGTCGTTCAGGAGCGCTACGAGCGGCTGATCGCATGCGTCGAGGAGATCACCTGGACGGAGAACAAGCGCCTGGTGGGGGAGACCGTCGAGGTGCTGGTCGCGGTCGGCGAGGGTCGCAAGGACGAGCGGACCGGCCGGATGTCCGGTCGGGCGCGCGACGGTCGGCTGGTGCACTTCGCGACCGAGGCCCCCGGCGCGGAGTCGCAGGCCGGCCAGATCCGGCCGGGGGACATCGTGCACACCACGATCACGTACGCCGCTCCGCATCACCTCAACGCCGACGGAGCGCCGGTGGCGCACCGGCGGACCCGGGCCGGCGACGCTGCCGAGGCGGGTCGCTCCCCGCGTACCCCCGGGGTGTTGCTCGGTCTGCCGACGATCGGCGCACCGCCGGTCGCACCCGCACCCACCGCCGGCTGCGCCGCGCACTAACCCGCCCCGCCCGCCGCCGCTGCTCCCGCGTGCGCAGCCCCCCGTGCCTAGCCCCTCCGCGTCGATCTAGGGCGAATCGTCGTGGACGGAGATCCATTAGCGACGATTTCCCCTAGATCGACGCGGAGGGCGGGTGGCGGAGGGCGGGTGGCGGCGGGCGGCGGGCGGCGGCGGGCGGCGGCGCGGCGGCGCGGCGGTTAGGGGCGGGGGTGGGTTAGCAGGTGGTGCCGTTGAGCTTCACCGCGCCCGGGGCGCTGGCGGTGCCGTTGGCGGTGAAGCCCACGGTGACCGACCCGCCCGCCGGCAGGGACGGTGCGTGACTGGGGGCGGCGGCGGTGACCGTCGTGCCGGACTGGGTGACGGTGGCGTTCCAGCCGCTGCCCAGCGTCACCCCGGCCGGCCAACTCCAGGTCGCCGACCACGGGTTCACGGCGGCGGAGCCGGTGTTCTTTACGGTCAGCTCACCCTGGAAGCCGCCCTGCCAGGCGTTGACCTGCCGGTAGGTGGCCGAGCAGGCACCGGTCGGCGGGTTGCTCGGTCCTCCGGTGGGCGAAGCCGTCGGCGTCGGCGTCGGGCTGGTGCCACCGCCGGACGGTGCGATCAGGTACGGCTGGAGGATCGCCTGCTTGGTGGTGTTGATGCTGGTCCAGTCGTCCAGCGCGATGCCGCCGGTGTCACCCGAGTTGGGGTTCCACGACCAGTAGGTGAAGGACATCCCGGTGACCCCGGTGCCGGTGTACGCCATCAGCTTCTCCAGCCACACCCGGTCCTTCGGGTCGGCGAGAGTGCTGCCGAACTCGCCCATCATGATCGGGGCGATGTTCTGCTTGTAGAGGTAACCCCAGTACTTGTCCCAGATGGCCGGCATGTTCGCCGGGTAGTCCGGGGCGTCGAACCAGGTCTGCCGGTAGACCGAGGTGGCGTACTCGTGCGGCGAGTAGACCAACCGGTTGGCCACGCTCAGCCGTACCGGGAACTGGCCGGCCTTCGACAGGTTGCCACCCCACCAGCCGCAGTCCTCGTCGTTGCTCGGGTCGTTGTCCCAGACGTTGGAGAGGCCGCCACTGGGGCAGCTCACCCCCTCCACGAAGATCAACCAGTTGGGCTGGACACCGAGGATGGCGTTCCCGGCCCGCTCGGCGGCGAGCCGCCAGTCCCGGGTGGTGTCGCCGCAGCCCCAGCACGCGCCGGTGGCCGCCGGGTTGGTGCCCTCGGCGTGCGGCTCGTTGTGCAGGTCGGCACCGATCACCGTGGGGTTGCCCGCGTACCGCTGGGCGAGCATCTTCCAGTCGTTGATCCAGGTCGCCTCGGAGACCGTCGACGTGTACCAGAGCGGCGACTGCCCGGCCGCCGTCGGCCGGTGCCGGTCCAGGATGATCCGCATCCCCTTGCTGCCGGCGTAGCCGATCACCTTGTCGAGGATCTGCAGCGGGGAGAGCCCGACCAGGTCCGGGTTGACGAAGTCGTTGACCCCACTGGCCGTAGCACCCGGCTTCAGCGCGTCGTTCGAGTACGGCACCCGCAGCGTGTTGTAGCCCAGCCGGGCCATCGTGTCGAGCTGCCCCCGCCACGGGTTGTTCGACCACAGCCCGTGGAAGGTCTTGTTGTCGGTCTCCATGCCGAACCAGTTGATGCCGGTCAGCCGGACCGTGGCCCCGGTGCTGTCCACGATCTGATTGCCGTTGGTGTGCAGGTAGCCGGTACCGGTGCCAGCGGCGACGGCCGGGCTGGTGCTGACGGCGGCGGCGAGGAACACGCCAGCCGCGAGGGTGGCGAGCGCGGTCAGCGCGCCGCCGAAAGCGGTGGGACGGAACATGCGAGCTCCACTTCGGAAGCCGAGCGCCGTCCGTGGGCGGCGCCGGGCGGGTGGCCGTCCGCACGTCACGGTCCCTCAGGGGTACGCGGACAGTGCGCAACGGTCCATGTCACGGGGACGTGGTCACTCGCGGAAGCTCACCGGCCGACTCCCGACAGCGGTGTCCCGCCGTCGTTGCCCTCGTGCCGGTGGCCCAACCTGGCTCCGTCGCCCATTCTCATCAGCCCAGCTCAATGCGTCAACAACCCGGCGGCCCGCTGTCCGCCCTGTCCGTGCCTCAAGCCGGGCCGCCCGCGCCCCCGCGTCCTGCCCACCGCGCCCCGCGCCCCGCGCCCCGCGCGCCGCGCCCCGCGCCCCGTCCACCCCCCCCCGCGCGCCGCCCACCCCCTCCTGCGGCGCCACCCCCGCCCCGCCCGCCCCCCCCCCCGCGCCCCCCACCG